>NZ_CP077095.1:525000-810000 GCF_014268885.2 Pseudomonas xantholysinigenes
TCCCGACTTACCAAACCGATGCAAACTCCGAATACCTACAAGTGCCGAGCATGGGAGACACACGGCGGGTGCTAACGTCCGTCGTGAAAAGGGAAACAACCCAGACCGTCAGCTAAGGTCCCAAAGTCATGGTTAAGTGGGAAACGATGTGGGAAGGCTTAGACAGCTAGGAGGTTGGCTTAGAAGCAGCCATCCTTTAAAGAAAGCGTAATAGCTCACTAGTCGAGTCGGCCTGCGCGGAAGATGTAACGGGGCTCAAACCATGCACCGAAGCTACGGGTGTCACCTCTGGTGACGCGGTAGAGGAGCGTTCTGTAAGCCTGTGAAGGTGAGTTGAGAAGCTTGCTGGAGGTATCAGAAGTGCGAATGCTGACATGAGTAACGACAATGCGAGTGAAAAACTCGCACGCCGAAAGACCAAGGTTTCCTGCGCAACGTTAATCGACGCAGGGTTAGTCGGTCCCTAAGGCGAGGCTGAAAAGCGTAGTCGATGGAAAACAGGTTAATATTCCTGTACTTCCAGTTATTGCGATGGAGGGACGGAGAAGGCTAGGCCAGCTTGGCGTTGGTTGTCCAAGTTTAAGGTGGTAGGCTGAGATCTTAGGCAAATCCGGGATTTCAAGGCCGAGAGCTGATGACGAGTGCTCATTAGAGC
Source organism: Pseudomonas xantholysinigenes (assembly GCF_014268885.2). Lineage (NCBI taxonomy): Bacteria > Pseudomonadati > Pseudomonadota > Gammaproteobacteria > Pseudomonadales > Pseudomonadaceae > Pseudomonas > Pseudomonas xantholysinigenes. Next base: position 525,656 of record NZ_CP077095.1, read on the forward strand.
GCGAAGTGGTTGATGCCATGCTTCCAAGAAAAGCTCCTAAGCTTCAGATAACTGGGAACCGTACCCCAAACCGACACAGGTGGTTAGGTAGAGAATACCAAGGCGCTTGAGAGAACTCGGGTGAAGGAACTAGGCAAAATGGCACCGTAACTTCGGGAGAAGGTGCGCCGGTGAGGGTGAAGCACTTGCTGCGTAAGCCCACGCCGGTCGAAGATACCAGGCCGCTGCGACTGTTTATTAAAAACACAGCACTCTGCAAACACGAAAGTGGACGTATAGGGTGTGACGCCTGCCCGGTGCCGGAAGGTTAATTGATGGGGTTAGCGCAAGCGAAGCTCTTGATCGAAGCCCCGGTAAACGGCGGCCGTAACTATAACGGTCCTAAGGTAGCGAAATTCCTTGTCGGGTAAGTTCCGACCTGCACGAATGGCGTAACGATGGCGGCGCTGTCTCCACCCGAGACTCAGTGAAATTGAAATCGCTGTGAAGATGCAGTGTATCCGCGGCTAGACGGAAAGACCCCGTGAACCTTTACTATAGCTTTGCACTGGACTTTGAGCTTGCTTGTGTAGGATAGGTGGGAGGCTTTGAAGTGGGGACGCCAGTTCTCATGGAGCCATCCTTGAAATACCACCCTGGCAACCTTGAGGTTCTAACTCAGGTCCGTTATCCGGATCGAGGACAGTGTATGGTGGGTAGTTTGACTGGGGCGGTCTCCTCCCAAAGAGTAACGGAGGAGTACGAAGGTGCGCTCAGACCGGTCGGAAATCGGTCGTAGAGTATAAAGGCAAAAGCGCGCTTGACTGCGAGACAAACACGTCGAGCAGGTACGAAAGTAGGTCTTAGTGATCCGGTGGTTCTGTATGGAAGGGCCATCGCTCAACGGATAAAAGGTACTCCGGGGATAACAGGCTGATACCGCCCAAGAGTTCATATCGACGGCGGTGTTTGGCACCTCGATGTCGGCTCATCACATCCTGGGGCTGAAGCCGGTCCCAAGGGTATGGCTGTTCGCCATTTAAAGTGGTACGCGAGCTGGGTTTAGAACGTCGTGAGACAGTTCGGTCCCTATCTGCCGTGGACGTTTGAGATTTGAGAGGGGCTGCTCCTAGTACGAGAGGACCGGAGTGGACGAACCTCTGGTGTTCCGGTTGTCACGCCAGTGGCATTGCCGGGTAGCTATGTTCGGAAGAGATAACCGCTGAAAGCATCTAAGCGGGAAACTTGCCTCAAGATGAGATCTCACTGGGATCTTGAATCCCCTGAAGGGCCGTCGAAGACTACGACGTTGATAGGTTGGGTGTGTAAGCGCTGTGAGGCGTTGAGCTAACCAATACTAATTGCCCGTGAGGCTTGACCATATAACACCCAAGCAATCTGCGCACGAAAGCAGATTGTGGTGGTGAAGACGAAAGACCCGAAAGTTCGCAACTTCACAAATCACATATCCGAATTGGCTGAGGGTGCTGCAAGGCATTCACGGCAACAGAATTTCTTGACGACCATAGAGCATTGGAACCACCTGATCCCATCCCGAACTCAGTAGTGAAACGATGCATCGCCGATGGTAGTGTGGGGCTTCCCCATGTGAGAGTAGGTCATCGTCAAGATTCATTTCGCAAAACCCCTATCTGCGCGAGCAGGTAGGGGTTTTGTCTTTTCCGCGCCCTCAAAATCAACACTTCCCCCTGTAGGAGCGGCCTTGTGTCGCGAAAGGGCTGCGTAGCAGCCCCGGCGATCTTTGCGTCAATGCTGAGACCATGGGGCTGCTACACAGCCCTTTCGCGACACAAGGCCGCTCCTACAGGTAAAGTGGCGGCTCCAAGCCCGGCGGCAGCCCTTTTCCTATGCAAGCCCTCGGGGCGTGGCTATCATGCCAGCCTTATTCCAAGTCGAGACTGGCATGCTGAAGTTGTTGAATCTCCTCAAGGATGGCCGGTTCCATTCCGGAGAAGCCCTGGGGGCCGCCCTTGGGGTGAGCCGCAGCGCCGTCTGGAAGCAGCTGCAGCACCTCGAGAGCGAACTGAACCTGACCATCCACAAGGTTCGTGGCCGTGGCTATCAACTAGCCGCGCCGCTTAACCTGCTTGAAGCGCAGGCGATCGCTGGATTCTCGGAGGGCGAGCCGTGGCCGGCCTTCATTCACGACAGTATCGACTCCACCAATGCCGAGGGCCTGAGGCTCGCAGCCCAGGGGCAGGCAGCGCCGTTCCTGGTGCTGGCCGAGCGTCAGAGCGCCGGGCGCGGGCGTCGAGGCCGCGAATGGGTCAGCCCTTTCGCTGAAAACCTCTATTACAGCCTGGTGCTGCGCATCGATGGCGGCATGCGCCAACTCGAGGGCCTGAGTCTGGTGGTTGGTCTGGCGGTCATGCGTACGCTGAAGACGTTTGGCCTCAAGGATGTCGGGCTGAAGTGGCCCAATGACGTGCTGGCCAGTGGGCGCAAGATTACCGGGATCCTCCTGGAACTGGTCGGCGATCCGGCGGATGTCTGTCATGTGGTGCTGGGTATCGGTATCAATGTGAACATGCAGGGCGCTGAGCAGATCGACCAGCCTTGGACCTCGATGCGCGGCGAGACCGGGCAGTTGGTGGACCGTAACCGCTTGGTGGCGGAACTCAGCCAGCACCTGCAGCACGAGCTGGCCCGTCATCGCCGCTATGGTTTCGCCGCCTTCCAGGAAGAGTGGGAGCAGGCGCATCTGTGGCAGGGGCGTAAGGTTTCGCTGGTCGCCGGCACTACCCGTATCGATGGGGTGGCGCGAGGCGTGGATGGTCAGGGCGGTTTGCGTCTTGAAATCGACGGTGTGGAAAAGAGCTTCAGCGGTGGCGAGCTCAGCCTGAGGTTGCGTGATGATTCTTGAGCTCGACTGTGGAAACAGCTTTATCAAGTGGCGTGTGATTCACACTGCCGATGCAGCCATCACCGGTGGCGGCATTGTTGATTCGGATCAGGCGCTGCTGGCTGCGGTTGCTGGCCTTGGTGACTTGCCTCTTGTTGGCAGCCGGATGGTCAGTGTGCGTAGCGAGGAAGAAACCTCGTCTTTGTGCGCCCTGATCAAGGAGCGCTTTGGTGTCGCGGTGAGCGTTGCCCAGCCGGTCAAGGAAATGGCCGGTGTGCGCAACGGCTATGAAGACCACCAGCGCTTGGGTATGGATCGATGGTTGGGTGCGCTTGGCGCCTTTCACCTGGCCAGGGGTGCCTGCCTGGTCATCGACTTGGGTACGGCGGCAAAGGCTGACTTTGTGGCGGCGGATGGTGAGCACCTGGGTGGCTATATATGCCCGGGTATGCCATTGATGCGCAGCCAATTGCGTACGCATACGCGGCGCATTCGCTATGACGACGCTTCCGCTGAGCGTGCGCTGAACAGCCTGGCTCCTGGGCGCTCAACCGTTGAGGCGGTCGAGCGTGGTTGTGTGCTGATGCTCCAGAGCTTTGCCCGGGCACAGATCGAGCAGGCCCAGGCACTATGGGGTGATGATTTCACGGTGTTCCTCACGGGTGGGGATGCCCCCCTTGTGCATGTGGCCGCGCCCCAGGCGCGTATCGTGCCGGACCTGGTATTCGTTGGCCTGGCAATGGCCTGTCCGTTGAGCTGAGGTGCCTATGCGCTGGTTGTTTCTTCTATTGGTCGTGCTGAACGTCTTCTATTACGTTTGGCATCAGCAGGAAGCACCCCTGAAGGTCAAGGAAGTGGCCCCGCTCTCCCTTTATAAAGGCAGTCAGCAGGAGATTCGCTTGCTGCGCGAGACGGGGGCCGCGGCACCGACCAGGCGCCGCGACGAATGCCTGGTGGTCGGTGGCGTTGCAGCACGAGAGCAGCTCGAGGCGCTGCGTCAGCGTCTACTGAGCCTTGATATCGCCGCAGCGCCGCTCGCGGGGCAGCTACCAGGGGCTGACGGTTTCTGGCTGAAGGTGGCTCCTGAAAGCGAGCGCTTGTTGGACCCGACAGTGCTCTCGACTCTTTCCAAGGATTTCAAAGACTTAAAACACAAAATTATTTTGTGCGAGGGTATTGCAACTGCTGAATAGCTTGATAGAATGGCGCCCGCTTCACAGGGAACACCACTCAGGTGGTAGAGCTGGAAGCGGTGTCAAAGCAGCTAAGTTTCAGATTTGATTGAAAAAATTTGAAAAAACGCTTGACACTAGGGCGGCAGACAAATAGAATGCCGGCCACATCTGGAGGGATTCCCGAGCGGTCAAAGGGGACGGACTGTAAATCCGTTGCGAGAGCTTCGAAGGTTCGAATCCTTCTCCCTCCACCAGTTTTAGCGAGAGCCGCAAGCTCCGCGGGTATAGTTTAGTGGTAGAACCTCAGCCTTCCAAGCTGATGATGCGGGTTCGATTCCCGCTACCCGCTCCAAGTTTGCTGGATTTTGCGCAAAGTGTTTCGCTCTTGTAGCTCAGTTGGTAGAGCACACCCTTGGTAAGGGTGAGGTCAGCGGTTCAAGTCCGCTCAAGAGCTCCATATAGACAAAGGCAGATATGAAAATATCTGCCTTTGTTTTATCAGCGGTAAGTCTATTTCTTCTGCGGAGGATGTATCGATGGCTAAGGAAAAGTTTGATCGTTCCCTACCTCACGTTAACGTCGGCACTATCGGCCACGTTGACCACGGTAAGACCACTCTGACTGCAGCGCTGACTCGCGTCTGCTCCGAAGTTTTCGGTTCGGCCGTCGTTGAGTTCGACAAGATCGACTCGGCTCCGGAAGAAAAAGCGCGCGGTATCACCATCAACACCGCTCACGTCGAGTACAACTCGAACATTCGTCACTACGCTCACGTTGACTGCCCAGGTCACGCTGACTACGTGAAGAACATGATCACCGGTGCTGCCCAGATGGACGGCGCGATCCTGGTTTGCTCGGCCGCCGATGGTCCGATGCCACAAACCCGTGAGCACATCCTGCTGTCCCGTCAGGTTGGCGTTCCGTACATCGTGGTCTTCCTGAACAAGGCTGACCTGGTAGACGACGCTGAGCTGCTGGAACTGGTCGAGATGGAAGTTCGCGACCTGCTGTCCACCTACGACTTCCCAGGCGACGACACTCCGATCATCATCGGTTCGGCTCGTATGGCTCTGGAAGGCAAAGACGACAACGAAATGGGTACCAGCGCTGTCAAGAAGCTGGTTGAAACTCTGGATGCCTACATCCCTGAGCCAGTTCGTGCCATCGACCAGCCGTTCCTGATGCCGATCGAAGACGTATTCTCGATCTCGGGTCGTGGTACCGTTGTTACCGGTCGTATCGAGCGTGGTATCGTCCGCGTTCAGGATCCGCTGGAAATCGTTGGTCTGCGTGACACCACCACCACCACCTGCACCGGCGTTGAGATGTTCCGCAAGCTGCTGGACGAAGGTCGTGCTGGCGAGAACTGCGGCGTCCTGCTGCGTGGTACCAAGCGTGACGACGTTGAGCGTGGCCAGGTTCTGGTCAAGCCAGGTTCGGTCAAGCCGCACACCAAGTTCACCGCAGAAGTCTACGTCCTGTCGAAGGAAGAAGGCGGCCGTCACACTCCGTTCTTCAAAGGCTACCGTCCTCAGTTCTACTTCCGTACCACTGACGTGACCGGTAACTGCGAACTGCCGGAAGGCGTTGAGATGGTAATGCCAGGTGACAACATTCAGATGACTGTCACCCTGATCAAGACCATCGCAATGGAAGACGGTCTGCGCTTCGCCATCCGTGAAGGCGGTCGTACCGTCGGCGCCGGCGTCGTAGCAAAAATTATTGAATAAGTAGTTGATTTAAATGATCGGGTCGGTATAATGGCCGGCCTGATACAGCGTTAAAGGTCAGTAGCTCAATTGGCAGAGCGACGGTCTCCAAAACCGTAGGTTGGGGGTTCGATTCCCTCCTGACCTGCCATTCACCTCGGTGTGATTGGCTTTCTTCTCACAGGATCCTCCTTGATGACTCCCAAAACTGAAGCCCAAGAATCGCGTTTTGATCTGTTCAAGTGGCTGGCTGTTGTCGCATTGGTAGTCGTAGGTGTTGTGGGTAATCAGTATTACTCCGCCTCCCCGATTCTGTATCGCGTACTCGTCCTGCTTGCTCTGGCTGCTGTCGCTGGCTTCGTTGCCCTGCAGACCGCCAAAGGCAAGTCGTTCTTTGCGCTGGCGAAGGAAGCTCGTACCGAGATCCGTAAAGTCGTGTGGCCGACCCGCCAAGAAACCACGCAGACCACGCTGATTGTCGTGGCTGTTGTTCTGGTCATGGCGTTGCTGTTGTGGGGTCTTGATTCCCTGCTCGGCTGGTTGGTCTCCTTGATCGTTGGCTAAGGGTGTCTCGTGGCTAAGCGTTGGTATGTTGTTCATGCTTACTCGGGTTACGAGAAGCATGTCATGCGCTCCCTGATCGAGCGTGTCAAGCTGGCTGGCATGGAAGACGAATTCGGCGAGATCCTGGTCCCGACCGAAGAGGTCGTCGAAATGCGTAACGGCCAGAAGCGCAAGAGCGAGCGGAAATTCTTCCCTGGCTATGTGCTGGTCCAGATGGAAATGAACGAAGGGACTTGGCACCTTGTCAAGGATACTCCTCGGGTCATGGGTTTCATTGGTGGTACCGCAGACAAGCCTGCGCCGATCACTGATAAAGAAGCTGAAGCTATCCTGCGTCGCGTTGCCGACGGCAGTGACAAGCCGAAGCCGAAGACGTTGTTTGAGCCGGGTGAAGTGGTTCGCGTCATTGACGGTCCCTTCGCTGACTTCAATGGCAGTGTCGAAGAAGTTAACTACGAGAAGAGCCGGCTGCAGGTTGCAGTGCTCATTTTCGGTCGCTCCACCCCGGTGGAGCTCGAGTTCAGCCAGGTCGAGAAGGTCTAGCCGAACGAAGCATCCCATACCCCGCAGCCCTATGTGCTGCGGGGTTTTTTCGTCACTGGGATAAAACGCAAGTCATACGGGGAGCCATCTGGCGCTTGTACCCGATTTTGGAGTAGCTCATGGCTAAGAAGATTCAGGCTTACATCAAGCTGCAAGTAAAGGCCGGCCAGGCCAACCCAAGCCCACCCGTTGGTCCAGCACTGGGTCAACACGGTGTGAACATCATGGAATTCTGCAAGGCCTTCAACGCCCGTACCCAGGGTCAAGAGCCAGGTCTGCCGACTCCAGTGATCATCACTGTCTACAGCGACCGTAGCTTCACCTTCGAGACCAAGAGCACCCCTGCCTCGGTTCTGCTGAAGAAAGCTGCTGGCCTGACCAGCGGTTCGGCTCGCCCGAACACCGTCAAGGTCGGTACCGTTACCCGTGCTCAGCTGGAAGAGATCGCCAAGACCAAACAGGCTGATCTGACTGCTGCTGACATGGATGCAGCTGTGCGCACCATCGCCGGCTCTGCCCGTAGCATGGGCCTGAACGTGGAGGGTGTGTAATGGCTAAGCTGACCAAGCGCCAAAAGGCTATCGCCGAGAAAATCGAAGCAGGCAAGGCCTACAACTTCGAAGAAGCCGCAACCCTGCTGGCTTCGCTGCCGACTGCCAAATTCGTAGAATCCTACGACATCGCTGTCAACCTCGGTGTTGACCCGCGTAAATCCGACCAGGTCGTTCGTAGCGCTACCGTGCTGCCACACGGCACTGGCAAGACCGTACGTGTTGCCGTCTTCACCCAGGGCCCAGCTGCTGAAGCTGCTCTGGCTGCTGGCGCCGACCGCGTAGGCATGGACGATCTGGCTGCCGAAATGAAAGGCGGCGACCTGAACTATGACGTCGTCATCGCATCGCCTGATGCCATGCGCGTTGTAGGTCAGCTGGGTCAGGTCCTGGGTCCTCGTGGCCTGATGCCTAACCCGAAAGTTGGTACTGTGACCCCAGACGTAGCCACTGCCGTGAAAAACGCCAAGGCTGGTCAGGTTCGCTACCGTACCGACAAGAACGGTATCATCCACACCTCCGTTGGCAAGGTCGGCTTCGAAGCTGGCAAGCTGAAGGAAAACGTTGAAGCCCTGATCGCTGATCTGAAGCGTATCAAGCCAGCTTCCTCGAAAGGCATCTACGTCAAGCGCGTTACCCTGAGCACCACCATGGGCCCAGGTCTGATCATCGATCAGAGCTCGCTGAACGTGTAATATTCGGCCGCTGCGACTTGCTCGCAGCGGCTTACTAAATTGGGGTCCCTGCCTGGCGGGGGCTATCCAAGACCGTAGGCGGCGCAAGCCTTAAACCACAAGCCTACGCAGATGGTGCTCCCGATTCGTTTACGAATCAGACACCAAAACGACATCCGGCTTCGGCCAGATGAAACGGTAGAAACCAGGAGTAAACCCGTGGCAATTAAACTCGAAGACAAGAAGGCCATCGTCGCTGAAGTCAACGAGGCTGCCAAAGTCGCTCTGTCCGCTGTCGTGGCCGATGCCCGTGGTGTGACTGTAAGCGCAATGACCGGACTCCGTAAAGAGGCCCGCGAAGCTGGCGTATACGTGCGTGTCGTACGTAACACCCTGCTCAAGCGCGCTGTTGAAGGCACCGAGTACTCGATCCTCAACGACGCGTTCAAAGGCCCGACCCTGATTGCTTTCTCCAACGAACACCCGGGCGCTGCTGCTCGTCTGTTCAAAGAGTTCGCCAAGGGTCAGGACAAGTTCGAGATCAAGGCAGCCGCGTTTGACGGCAATTTGATTGCGGCGAACCAGATCGACGTGTTGGCTTCCCTGCCGACCCGCGACGAAGCTATTGCGAAGCTGATGAGCGTGATCCAAGGCGCTACCAGCAAGCTGGCTCGTACTCTGGCAGCCATTCGCGACCAGAAAGAAGCTACCGCCGCCTAAGGCGTGCGAATTCTTTCAAAATCATTCGTTTAATTTGATGGCTGCGTAGGCTGTCACCCCAATACAGGATTCAAGTCATGTCTCTGACTAACGAACAAATCATCGAAGCAATCGGCCAGAAAACCGTTCTGGAAATTGTTGAGCTGATCAAAGCTATGGAAGAAACCTTCGGCGTTACCGCTGCTGTTGCCGCTGCTGGCCCAGCTGCTGCTGCTGCCGTTGTCGAAGAGCAGACCGAGTTCAACGTCGTTCTGACCGAAGCTGGCGACAAGAAAGTCAACGTGATCAAGGCCGTTCGTGAACTGACCGGTCTGGGCCTGAAAGAAGCCAAAGAGAAAGTCGACGGCGCTCCTCAGGTTATCGCTGAAGGCGTTTCGAAAGAAGCCGCTGAAGACGCGAAGAAGAAGCTGGAAGAAGCTGGCGCTAAAGTCGAGCTGAAGTAATTTCGACTTTGCGACAACAGTCCGAGCGTTGAGCGAAGGGCTGATGGCTGGTGGCTTATGCCACCGGCCTTTTTCCGTTATTGGTGGTCGATCAGGTCGGCCCCGATAACGAGCTGCAAGACACCCAAGTGGGTGGCGCAAACCAAGGGGTTTGCACGATTTTCGGCTGCTCCCGCCGGGAGATGCCAAACAAGCAGGTGACCAAGCTGGGGAATGCTGATGGCTTACTCATACACTGAGAAAAAACGTATCCGCAAGGACTTTAGCAAGTTGCCGGACGTCATGGATGTGCCTTACCTCCTGGCCATCCAGCTGGATTCGTATCGCGAATTCCTGCAGGCGGGAGCATCCAAGGACCAGTTCCGCGACGTCGGCCTGCATGCGGCCTTCAAATCGGTATTCCCGATCATCAGCTACTCCGGCAATGCTGCCCTGGAGTACGTCGGCTATCGCCTGGGCGAGCCGGCGTTCGATGTGAAGGAATGTGTCCTGCGTGGTGTGACCTTCGCGGTCCCGCTGCGTGTGAAGGTGCGCCTGATCATCTTCGACAAGGAATCGTCGAACAAAGCGATCAAGGACATCAAAGAGCAAGAAGTCTACATGGGTGAAATCCCCCTGATGACTGAGAACGGTACCTTCGTTATCAACGGTACCGAGCGTGTGATCGTATCCCAGCTGCACCGTTCGCCGGGTGTGTTCTTCGACCACGACCGTGGCAAGACCCATAGCTCGGGCAAGCTGCTGTACTCCGCACGTATCATCCCTTACCGCGGTTCCTGGTTGGACTTCGAGTTCGACCCGAAAGACTGCGTGTTCGTGCGTATCGACCGTCGCCGCAAACTGCCGGCCTCGGTGCTGCTGCGCGCGCTGGGCTACAGCACTGAAGAGGTGCTGAACACCTTCTACACCACCAACGTCTTCCACATCTCCGGCGAGAAACTGAGCCTGGAGCTGGTGCCGCAGCGTCTGCGTGGTGAAGTTGCGGTCATGGACATCCATGACGGCAGCGGCAAGGTCATCGTTGAGCAAGGCCGCCGTATTACCGCGCGCCACATCAACCAGCTGGAAAAAGCTGGCGTGAAAGAGCTGGACGTGCCGATGGAGTACGTGCTGGGTCGCACCACCGCCAAGGCCATCGTGCATCCGGCGACCGGTGAGATCCTGGCCGAGTGCAACACCGAGCTGACCACCGATCTGCTGATCAAGATCGCCAAGGCTCAGGTTGTCCGCATCGAGACCCTGTACACCAACGACATCGACTGCGGTCCGTTCATCTCCGATACCCTGAAGATCGACACCACCAGCAACCAGCTGGAAGCCCTGGTCGAAATCTACCGCATGATGCGTCCAGGCGAGCCGCCAACCAAGGACGCCGCCGAGACCCTGTTCAACAACCTGTTCTTCAGCGCCGAGCGTTACGACCTGTCCGCCGTTGGCCGCATGAAGTTCAACCGTCGTATCGGTCGCACCGAGATCGAAGGTTCGGGCGTGCTGAGCAAGGAAGACATCGTCGAGGTCCTCAAGACCCTGGTCGATATCCGTAACGGCAAAGGCATTGTCGATGACATCGACCACCTGGGTAACCGTCGCGTCCGTTGCGTCGGCGAGATGGCCGAGAACCAGTTCCGCGTTGGCCTGGTGCGTGTAGAGCGCGCGGTCAAGGAACGTCTGTCGATGGCCGAAAGCGAAGGCCTGATGCCGCAGGACCTGATCAACGCCAAGCCTGTGGCTGCGGCGGTGAAAGAGTTCTTCGGTTCCAGCCAGCTCTCGCAGTTCATGGACCAGAACAACCCGCTCTCCGAGATCACCCACAAGCGCCGTGTCTCCGCGCTCGGCCCTGGTGGTCTGACCCGTGAGCGCGCCGGCTTCGAAGTCCGTGACGTACACCCGACCCACTACGGCCGCGTGTGCCCGATCGAGACTCCAGAAGGTCCGAACATCGGTCTGATCAACTCCTTGGCCGCCTATGCCCGCACCAACCAGTATGGCTTCCTGGAAAGCCCATACCGCGTGGTGAAGGAAGGCGTGGTCAGCGACGACATCGTGTTCCTGTCCGCCATCGAAGAGGCCGATCACGTGATCGCCCAGGCTTCGGCCGCGATGAACGACAAGAAGCAGCTGATCGATGAGCTGGTAGCTGTTCGTCACCTGAACGAATTCACCGTCAAGGCGCCGGAAGACGTCACCCTGATGGACGTTTCGCCGAAGCAGGTTGTTTCCGTCGCTGCCTCGCTGATTCCGTTCCTCGAGCACGACGACGCCAACCGTGCATTGATGGGTTCGAACATGCAGCGTCAGGCTGTACCGACCCTGCGTGCCGACAAACCGCTGGTAGGTACCGGCATGGAGCGCAACGTCGCCCGTGACTCCGGTGTCTGCGTGGTTGCTCGCCGCGGTGGTGTGATCGACTCGGTCGACGCCAGCCGTATCGTCGTTCGCGTTGCCGATGACGAAGTCGAGACCGGCGAAGCCGGTGTGGACATCTACAACCTGACCAAGTACACCCGTTCGAACCAGAACACCTGCATCAACCAGCGTCCGCTGGTGAGCAAGGGTGACAAGGTTCAGCGTGGCGACATCATGGCTGACGGCCCGTCCACCGACATGGGTGAACTGGCACTGGGCCAGAACATGCGCATCGCGTTCATGGCGTGGAACGGCTTCAACTTCGAAGACTCCATCTGCCTGTCCGAGCGTGTGGTCCAGGAAGACCGCTTCACCACGATCCACATCCAGGAACTGACCTGTGTGGCTCGTGATACCAAGCTTGGCCCAGAGGAAATCACTGCGGACATCCCGAACGTCGGTGAAGCCGCACTGAACAAGCTGGACGAAGCCGGTATCGTCTACGTGGGTGCCGAAGTCGGCGCTGGCGACATCCTGGTCGGCAAGGTCACGCCAAAAGGCGAAACCCAGCTGACGCCGGAAGAAAAACTGCTGCGCGCGATCTTCGGTGAGAAGGCCAGCGACGTTAAGGACACCTCCCTGCGCGTGCCGACCGGCACCAAGGGTACTGTCATCGACGTACAGGTCTTCACTCGTGATGGCGTCGAGCGCGACAGTCGCGCCCTGGCCATCGAGAAGATGCAGCTGGACGAGATCCGCAAGGACCTCAACGAAGAGTTCCGCATCGTCGAAGGCGCAACCTTCGAGCGTCTGCGTTCCGCCCTGAACGGCCAGGTGGTCGACGGTGGCGCGGGCCTGAAGAAAGGCACCGTGATCTCCGACGAAGTGCTGGACGGTCTGGAGCACGGCCAGTGGTTCAAACTGCGCATGGCCGAAGATGCACTGAACGAGCAGCTGGAAAAGGCTCAGCAGTACATCGTCGACCGCCGCCGCCTGCTGGACGACAAGTTCGAAGACAAGAAGCGCAAGCTGCAGCAGGGCGATGACCTGGCTCCAGGCGTACTGAAGATCGTCAAGGTCTACCTGGCAATCCGCCGTCGCATCCAACCGGGTGACAAGATGGCCGGTCGTCACGGTAACAAGGGTGTCGTCTCGGTGATCATGCCGGTCGAAGACATGCCGCACGACGCCAACGGTACTCCGGTCGATGTCGTACTGAACCCGCTGGGCGTACCTTCGCGTATGAACGTCGGTCAGATCCTTGAAACCCACCTGGGCCTCGCGGCCAAGGGCCTGGGCGAGAAGATCGACCGCATGATCGAAGAGCAGCGCAAAGCCGCTGAACTGCGCACCTTCCTCACCGAGATCTACAACGAGATCGGTGGTCGTCAGGAGAACCTGGAAGAGTTCACCGACGAAGAGATCATTGCCCTGGCGAACAACCTGAAGAAAGGCGTGCCGATGGCCACCCCAGTCTTCGACGGTGCCAAGGAGCGTGAGATCAAGGCCATGCTGAAACTGGCAGACCTGCCAGAAAGCGGCCAGATGGTGCTGTTCGACGGCCGTACCGGCAACAAGTTCGAGCGTCCTGTGACCGTTGGTTACATGTACATGCTCAAGCTGAACCACTTGGTGGACGACAAGATGCACGCGCGTTCCACTGGTTCCTACAGCCTGGTTACCCAGCAGCCGCTGGGTGGTAAGGCACAGTTCGGTGGTCAGCGTTTCGGGGAGATGGAAGTGTGGGCGCTGGAAGCATACGGCGCGGCATACACCCTGCAAGAAATGCTCACAGTGAAGTCGGACGACGTGAACGGCCGTACCAAGATGTACAAGAACATCGTGGATGGCGATCACCGTATGGAGCCGGGCATGCCCGAGTCCTTCAACGTGTTGATCAAAGAGATCCGTTCGCTCGGTATCGATATCGATCTGGAAACCGAATAACACGTGACGCGAAGGGGAGTGGGGCAGGTAATGCCCGCTCCCTGCTCCGCCAGGAGGAAAGGCCTTGAAAGACCTACTGAATTTGCTGAAAAACCAGGGTCAAGTCGAAGAGTTCGACGCCATCCGCATCGGTCTGGCGTCGCCTGAAATGATCCGTTCGTGGTCGTTCGGTGAAGTCAAAAAGCCGGAAACCATCAACTACCGTACGTTCAAGCCTGAGCGTGACGGCCTGTTCTGCGCCAAGATCTTTGGCCCAGTCAAGGACTACGAGTGCCTGTGCGGCAAGTACAAGCGCCTCAAGCACCGCGGCGTGATCTGCGAGAAGTGCGGCGTTGAAGTTGCCCTGGCCAAAGTTCGTCGTGAGCGCATGGCGCACATCGAACTGGCCTCGCCGGTTGCCCACATCTGGTTCCTGAAGTCGCTGCCGTCCCGTATCGGCCTGCTGATGGACATGACCCTGCGTGATATCGAGCGCGTGCTCTACTTCGAGAGCTATGTCGTTATCGACCCGGGCATGACCACCCTCGAGAAGGGTCAGCTGCTCAACGACGAGCAGTACTTCGAAGCGCTGGAAGAGTTCGGTGACGACTTCGACGCCCGCATGGGTGCCGAGGCTGTCCGCGAGCTGCTGCACGCTATCGACCTGGAGCACGAGATCGGTCGCCTGCGCGAAGAGATTCCGCAGACCAACTCGGAAACCAAGATCAAGAAGCTGTCCAAGCGCCTGAAGCTGATGGAAGCTTTCCAGGGCTCGGGCAACCTGCCTGAGTGGATGGTCCTGACCGTCCTGCCAGTACTGCCGCCGGACCTGCGTCCGCTGGTACCGCTGGATGGCGGCCGCTTCGCGACCTCCGACCTGAATGACCTGTATCGTCGGGTGATCAACCGTAACAACCGTCTGAAGCGCCTGCTCGATCTGTCGGCGCCGGACATCATCGTGCGCAACGAAAAGCGCATGCTGCAGGAGGCGGTCGACGCCCTGCTCGATAACGGTCGTCGCGGTCGCGCCATCACTGGCTCGAACAAGCGTCCGCTGAAGTCGCTGGCCGACATGATCAAAGGTAAGCAAGGTCGCTTCCGTCAGAACTTGCTCGGTAAGCGTGTGGACTACTCTGGCCGTTCGGTAATTACCGTTGGTCCGACCCTGCGTCTGCACCAGTGCGGTCTGCCGAAGAAGATGGCCCTCGAGCTGTTCAAGCCATTCATTTTCGGCAAGCTGGAAATGCGTGGTCTGGCGACCACCATCAAGGCCGCCAAGAAGATGGTCGAGCGCGAGCTGCCGGAGGTGTGGGACGTCCTCGCCGAGGTGATCCGCGAACACCCCGTCCTGCTCAACCGTGCGCCAACCCTGCACCGTCTGGGTATCCAGGCTTTTGAACCGGTTCTGATCGAAGGTAAGGCTATCCAGCTGCACCCGCTGGTCTGCGCCGCGTACAACGCCGACTTCGACGGTGACCAGATGGCTGTTCACGTGCCGCTGACGCTGGAAGCCCAGCTCGAAGCGCGCGCGCTGATGATGTCGACCAACAACATCCTGTCGCCAGCCAACGGTGAGCCAATCATCGTTCCGTCGCAGGACGTGGTACTGGGTCTGTACTACATGACCCGTGAAGCCATCAACGCCAAGGGCGAAGGTCGCGTGTTCGCCGACCTGCAGGAAGTCGACCGCGTATTCCGCGCCGGCGAAGCCGCCCTGCACGCGAAAATCAAGGTTCGTATCAACGAAACCGTGAAGGATCGCGATGGCAGCATCACCAAGAACACCCGTATCGTCGACACCACCGTCGGCCGTGCGCTGCTGTTCCAGGTTGTACCGGCAGGCCTGCCGTTCGACGTCGTCAACCAGTCGATGAAGAAGAAGGCGATCTCCAAGCTGATCAACCAGTGCTACCGCGTGGTTGGTCTGAAAGAGACCGTGATCTTCGCTGACCAGCTGATGTACACCGGTTTTGCCTACTCGACCATTTCCGGTGTTTCCATCGGTGTTAACGACTTCGTTATCCCTGACGAGAAAGCGCGCATCATCAACAGCGCCACCGACGAAGTGAAGGAAATCGAGAGCCAGTACGCCTCCGGCCTGGTAACCCAGGGCGAGAAGTACAACAAGGTCATCGACTTGTGGTCCAAGGCGAACGACGAAGTGTCCAAGGCGATGATGGCCAACCTCTCGAAAGAGAAGGTCGTCGACCGCGAGGGCAAGGAAGTCGAGCAAGAGTCCTTCAACTCGATGTACATGATGGCTGATTCCGGTGCGCGTGGTTCCGCGGCTCAGATCCGTCAGCTGGCCGGTATGCGTGGCCTGATGGCCAAGCCGGACGGCTCGATCATCGAGACGCCGATCACCGCGAACTTCCGTGAAGGTCTGAGCGTACTGCAGTACTTCATCTCGACCCACGGTGCTCGTAAGGGTCTGGCGGATACCGCATTGAAGACCGCGAACTCCGGTTACCTGACTCGTCGTCTGGTAGACGTGGCGCAGGATCTGGTGGTTACCGAGATCGACTGCGGCACCGACCAGGGCCTGCTGATGACTCCGCACATCGAAGGCGGCGACGTTGTTGAGCCGCTGGGTGAGCGCGTACTGGGCCGTGTCATCGCCCGCGACGTGTTCAAGCCAGGCACCGAGGACGTCATCGTTCCGGCCGGTACCCTGGTCGACGAGCAGTGGGTCGAGTTCATCGAGCTGAACAGCATCGACGAAGTAGTCGTGCGTTCGCCGATCAGCTGCGAAACCCGCTACGGCATCTGCGCCAAGTGCTACGGTCGCGACCTGGCTCGTGGTCACCAGGTGAACATCGGTGAGGCTGTTGGCGTTATCGCTGCACAGTCGATCGGTGAGCCGGGTACCCAGCTGACAATGCGTACGTTCCACATCGGTGGTGCTGCAAGCCGTACCTCGGCTGCCGACAGCGTCCAGGTGAAGAACGGCGGTATGGTGCGTCTGCACAACCTGAAGCAGGTCGAGCGCGCCGATGGCAACCTGGTTGCCGTATCGCGTTCCGGCGAGCTGGCCATTGCCGACGAGTTCGGTCGTGAGCGTGAGCGCTACAAGCTGCCTTACGGCGCGGTGATTTCGGTCAAGGAAGGTGAGAAGGTCGAAGCTGGCGCCATCGTCGCCAAGTGGGACCCGCACACCCACCCGATCGTGACCGAGCTGAAAGGTACCGTGACCTTCGTGGGCATGGAAGAAAACATCACCATCAAGCGCCAGACCGACGAACTGACCGGTCTGACCAACATTGAAGTGATGGACGTCAAGGATCGCCCTGCCGCAGGCAAGGAAATCCGTCCGGCGATCAAGATGGTCGATGCCGCTGGCAAGGACCTGTACCTGCCAGGTACCGACGTACCGGCTCAGTACTTCCTGCCGGCCAACGCCCTCGTAGGTGTGGCTGACGGTGCCCAGATCGGCGTCGGTGACGTTATCGCGCGTATCCCGCAAGAAACGTCGAAGACCCGTGACATCACCGGTGGTCTGCCGCGCGTTGCCGACCTGTTCGAAGCGCGTCGTCCGAAAGAAGCCTCGATTCTGGCTGAAGTCAGCGGCACCATTGCCTTCGGTAAAGAAACCAAGGGCAAGCGTCGCCTGGTCATCACCCCGACCGATGGCAGCGATCCGTACGAAGAGCTGATTCCGAAGTGGCGCCACCTGAACGTCTTCGAAGGCGAACAGGTAAACCGCGGCGAAGTTATCTCCGACGGTCCGAGCGATCCGCACGACATCCTGCGTCTGCTGGGTGTGAGCGCGCTGGCCAAGTACATCGTCAACGAGATCCAGGACGTTTACCGTCTGCAGGGCGTGAAGATCAACGACAAGCACATCGAGACCATCCTGCGTCAGATGCTGCGTAAAGTTGAGATTTCCGAGTCCGGCGATTCCAGCTTCATCAAGGGCGACCAGATGGAACTGACTCAGGTACTGGTCGAGAACGAGCGTCTCGCCAGCGAAGACAAGTTCATCTCGAAGTTCACCCGCGTGTTGCTGGGTATCACCAAGGCCTCGCTGTCCACCGAATCGTTCATCTCGGCGGCTTCCTTCCAGGAAACCACCCGCGTACTGACCGAAGCGGCGGTAACCGGCAAGCGTGACTACCTGCGCGGCCTGAAAGAGAACGTGGTCGTGGGTCGTCTGATCCCGGCCGGTACCGGTCTGGCCTACCACAGCGAGCGCAAGCGTCGCCGTGATGCCGACAAGCCGTTGCGTGTGAGCGCCAGTGAGGTGGAAGCCGCACTGACCGAAGCGCTGAACTCCAGCGGTAACTGAGTACAGGGCAGGGCCCCGGCACGCCTCGCCAGGGCATCGGTGACATGAATTGTTGCCGATGACCGGGCGAGGAGGGCCGGGGCCTCGTCTTGACTGGGTGCAAGATCCTCTTTAGACTTTTGTACCCTTAAATTTGGTGAGGCTCCGTCTCGCCAATTTTTGGCTTTCTTGCAAGACAATAGAGTCGCAAGACAATCAGTGGAGCTAGTAGATGGCAACTATCAACCAGCTGGTACGTCAGCCGCGTAAGCGTTCGGTCGAGAAGTCCGACGTTCCTGCGCTGCAGAACTGCCCGCAGCGTCGTGGCGTGTGCACCCGTGTGTACACCACCACGCCGAAAAAACCTAACTCGGCACTGCGTAAAGTATGCCGTGTGCGTCTGACCAACGGTTTCGAGGTTTCCTCGTACATCGGTGGTGAAGGCCACAACCTGCAAGAGCACAGCGTCGTCCTGATCCGTGGCGGCCGTGTAAAAGACTTGCCAGGTGTTCGTTACCACACCGTTCGCGGCTCTCTGGATACTTCGGGCGTCAAAGGCCGTAACCAGGGTCGTTCGAAGTACGGTACCAAGCGTCCGAAGTAATCGGCCGTTTGCAGACATCCATTTTTTTGAGTCGATAAGAGTAAGGTCGGGCAGGGGTCGAAGACCCACGTCCCGGGCTAACCTGAAGACCGTTTGAGGGCTTATCATGCCAAGACGTCGTGTAGCAGCAAAACGTGAGATCCTTGACGATCCGAAGTACGGATCCCAGATCCTCGCCAAGTTCATGAACCACGTGATGGAAAGCGGCAAGAAGGCCGTAGCCGAGCGCATCGTTTACGGTGCCCTGGATACCGTCAAAGCACGCAAGAACAGCGACCCCCTGGAAATCTTCGAGAAAGCTCTCGACGCCATCGCTCCGCTGGTCGAAGTTAAGTCCCGCCGTGTCGGCGGTGCCACTTACCAGGTTCCGGTTGAAGTTCGTCCATCCCGTCGTAACGCTCTGGCAATGCGCTGGCTCGTAGACTACGCCCGCAAGCGCGGCGAGAAGTCGATGGCTCTGCGCCTGGCCGGCGAACTGCTGGATGCTGCCGAAGGCAAGGGTGCTGCAGTCAAGAAGCGTGAAGACGTGCACCGTATGGCCGAGGCCAACAAAGCGTTCTCGCACTACCGCTTCTAATTCAAGCATCAATATTTTTGCGAGGGCTCTATGGCTCGTACTACAGCAATTAACCGCTACCGTAACATCGGTATCTGTGCCCACGTTGACGCGGGCAAGACTACCACTACCGAGCGGATCCTGTTCTACACAGGTCTGAGCCACAAGATGGGCGAGGTGCATGACGGCGCCGCGACCACCGACTGGATGGTGCAGGAGCAGGAGCGCGGTATCACCATTACCTCCGCTGCCGTTACCACCTTCTGGAAAGGTTCCCGTGGTCAGTACGACAACTACCGCGTAAACGTCATCGATACCCCCGGCCACGTTGACTTCACCATTGAAGTAGAGCGTTCGCTGCGTGTACTCGACGGCGCGGTCGTTGTGTTCTGCGGTACCTCCGGCGTTGAGCCGCAGTCCGAAACCGTATGGCGTCAGGCCAACAAGTACGGCGTTCCACGTGTTGTCTACGTGAACAAGATGGACCGTGCTGGTGCCAACTTCCTGCGCGTTGTCGGCCAGATCAAGAACCGCCTGGGTCACACCCCGGTTCCGGTCCAGCTGGCTATCGGTGCTGAAGATGACTTCCAGGGTCAGGTTGACCTGATCAAGATGAAAGCCATCTACTGGAACGATGACGACAAGGGCACCACCTACCGTGAGGAAGAAATTCCTGCGGACATGCTCGAGCTGGCCGAAGAATGGCGCGCGAACATGGTGGAAGCTGCTGCCGAAGCCAACGAAGAGCTGATGAACAAGTACCTTGAAGAAGGTGAGCTGACCGTCGAAGAGATCAAGGCAGGCCTGCGCGCGCGCACCCTGGCCAGCGAGATCGTTCCGGCTGTCTGCGGTTCGTCGTTCAAGAACAAGGGCGTTCCCCTGGTTCTCGACGCTGTCATCGACTTCCTGCCTGCTCCGACCGAAATCCCGGCGATCAAGGGTATCCACCCTGACCTGATCGACGTGCCGAAGGATGAAGTCACTCCAGAGCAGTACGACGAGCGTCCTGCTGACGACAACGAGCCGTTCTCGGCTCTGGCGTTCAAGATTGCCACCGACCCGTTCGTTGGTACTCTGACCTTCGTTCGCGTTTACTCGGGCTTCCTGACCTCCGGTGACTCCGTCATCAACTCGGTCAAGGGCAAGAAAGAGCGCGTTGGTCGTATGGTGCAGATGCACGCCAACCAGCGTGAAGAGATCAAAGAAGTGCGCGCTGGCGACATCGCTGCTCTGATCGGCATGAAGGACGTCACCACTGGTGACACCCTGTGCAACGCCGACAAGCCGATCATCCTCGAGCGTATGGACTTCCCTGAGCCGGTAATTTCGCTCTCCGTAGAGCCGAAAACCAAGGCTGACCAGGAGAAGATGGGTATCGCTCTGGGCAAACTGGCCCAGGAAGACCCGTCGTTCCGCGTCAAGACCGACGAAGAAACCGGCCAGACCATCATCTCCGGTATGGGTGAGCTGCACCTGGACATCCTCGTTGACCGCATGAAGCGCGAGTTCAACGTCGAGTGCAACGTCGGCAAGCCTCAGGTTTCGTACCGCGAGAAGATCACCAAGTCCAACGTCGAGATCGAAGGCAAGTTCGTTCGTCAGTCGGGTGGTCGTGGTCAGTTCGGTCACTGCTGGATCCGTTTCTCGGAGCCGGACGTTGACGAGAAGGGCAACATCACCGAAGGTCTGGTGTTCACCAACGAAGTCGTTGGTGGTGTGATTCCTAAGGAATTCATCGCCCCGATCCAGAAGGGTATCGAAGAGCAGATGAAAAACGGCGTTGTCGCCGGCTATCCGCTGCTCGGCCTGAAGGCCACGGTATTCGACGGTTCGTACCACGACGTCGACTCCAACGAAATGGCGTTCAAGATCGCCGCTTCGATGGCGACCAAGCAACTGGCCCAGAAGGGCGGTGGCGTGGTGCTTGAGCCGATCATGAAGGTCGAAGTTGTAACCCCGGAAGACTACCTGGGTGACGTGATGGGTGACCTGAGCCGTCGTCGCGGGATGATCCAGGGTAATGAAGACTCGGTGTCCGGCAAGGTAATCACTGCTGAGGTACCGCTCGGAGAGATGTTCGGTTACGCAACCGACGTTCGTTCCATGTCTCAGGGTCGCGCAAGCTACTCCATGGAATTCTCCAAATACGCCGAAGCTCCGTCGAACATCGTCGAAGCACTCGTTAAAAAACAAGGCTAATCCCCTTTAGGCAAGAGGTTCACTGTCGTGGCTAAAGAAAAATTTGATCGTTCCCTTCCCCACGTTAACGTCGGCACCATCGGCCACGTTGACCACGGTAAGACCACTCTGACCGCAGCTCTGACTCGCGTCTGCTCCGAAGTTTTCGGTTCGGCCGTCGTTGAGTTCGACAAGATCGACTCGGCTCCGGAAGAAAAAGCGCGCGGTATCACCATCAACACCGCTCACGTCGAGTACAACTCGAACATTCGTCACTACGCTCACGTTGACTGCCCAGGTCACGCTGACTACGTGAAGAACATGATCACCGGTGCTGCCCAGATGGACGGCGCGATCCTGGTTTGCTCGGCCGCCGATGGTCCGATGCCACAAACCCGTGAGCACATCCTGCTGTCCCGTCAGGTTGGCGTTCCGTACATCGTGGTCTTCCTGAACAAGGCTGACCTGGTAGACGACGCTGAGCTGCTGGAACTGGTCGAGATGGAAGTTCGCGACCTGCTGTCCACCTACGACTTCCCAGGCGACGACACTCCGATCATCATCGGTTCGGCTCGTATGGCTCTGGAAGGCAAAGACGACAACGAAATGGGTACCAGCGCTGTCAAGAAGCTGGTTGAAACTCTGGATGCCTACATCCCTGAGCCAGTTCGTGCCATCGACCAGCCGTTCCTGATGCCGATCGAAGACGTATTCTCGATCTCGGGTCGTGGTACCGTTGTTACCGGTCGTATCGAGCGTGGTATCGTCCGCGTTCAGGATCCGCTGGAAATCGTTGGTCTGCGTGACACCACCACCACCACCTGCACCGGCGTTGAGATGTTCCGCAAGCTGCTGGACGAAGGTCGTGCTGGCGAGAACTGCGGCGTCCTGCTGCGTGGTACCAAGCGTGACGACGTTGAGCGTGGCCAGGTTCTGGTCAAGCCAGGTTCGGTCAAGCCGCACACCAAGTTCACCGCAGAAGTCTACGTCCTGTCGAAGGAAGAAGGCGGCCGTCACACTCCGTTCTTCAAAGGCTACCGTCCTCAGTTCTACTTCCGTACCACTGACGTGACCGGTAACTGCGAACTGCCGGAAGGCGTTGAGATGGTAATGCCAGGTGACAACATTCAGATGACTGTCACCCTGATCAAGACCATCGCAATGGAAGACGGTCTGCGCTTCGCCATCCGTGAAGGCGGTCGTACCGTCGGCGCCGGCGTCGTGGCCAAAATCATCGAGTAATCACTCGATCGATTGAAAAAACCCCCGCTCAGCGGGGGTTTTTTTTATTGGGTTGACACTAAATTGGGGCGTCTATAGAATCACGCCTCCTTTTAACGGGCGTAGTGCGCCCGATGGGAACAGCCTGGAGTCTGAAATCCAATGCAAAATCAGCAAATCCGTATCAGGTTGAAGGCTTTCGACCATCGCCTGATCGACCAATCCACCCAGGAAATCGTGGAAACCGCGAAACGTACTGGTGCACAAGTGCGTGGTCCAATTCCACTGCCTACCCGCAAAGAGCGTTTCACCGTTCTGGTCTCCCCGCACGTCAACAAAGACGCGCGTGACCAGTACGAGATTCGCACTCATAAGCGTGTTCTGGACATCGTCCAGCCAACGGATAAAACCGTTGACGCGCTGATGAAGCTTGATCTCGCGGCCGGCGTGGAAGTGCAGATCAGCCTCGGCTAAGACTTCGGTCTGGTCGTGTAACGCTCTGAAATGGGCGGCCATAGCGGGTGAAAGCCCCGTACACTCATGAGGTTTACAACATGACTATTGGTGTAGTCGGTCGAAAAGCGGGTATGACCCGTATTTTCACCGAAGAAGGTGTCTCCATTCCGGTCACGGTCATCGAGATCGAGCCGAATCGCGTCACCCAGTTCAAAACCGAAGAAACTGATGGCTACCGTGCAGTGCAAGTCACTGTCGGCGAGCGTCGTGCTTCGCGTGTGACCGCCGCTCAGGCAGGCCACTTTGCCAAGGCTAACGTTGCCGCTGGTCGCGGTGTTTGGGAGTTCCGTCTTGAAGAAGGCGATTTCCAGGCTGGCGATCTGATCAAAGCTGAACTCTTCACTGCAGGCCAGCTGGTAGACGTAACCGGTCAGTCCAAAGGTAAAGGCTTCGCCGGTACCATCAAGCGTTGGAACTTCCGTGGTCAAGACAACACCCACGGTAACTCCGTATCGCACCGTGTCCCTGGCTCCATCGGCCAGTGCCAGACTCCTGGTCGTGTATTCAAGGGCAAGAAGATGTCCGGTCACATGGGCGCCGAGCGCGTGACTGTTCAGTCCCTGGAAGTAGTACGCGTAGACGCTGAACGCAACCTGCTGCTGATCAAGGGTGCCGTCCCAGGCGCTACTGGCGGCGACGTGGTCGTGCGTCCGGCTGTCAAGGCTCGCGGTTAAGGGGAAACTGACATGCAACTTAATGTAAATGACGCTCAGGCGATCGAAGTTTCCGAACTGACCTTCGGTGGCGAATTCAACGAGACGCTGGTACACCAAGCAGTCGTGGCCTACATGGCCGGCGGCCGTCAGGGCACCAAGCAGCAGAAGACCCGTTCTGACGTAGCCGGTGGCGGTAAGCGCCCATGGCGTCAGAAAGGTACTGGCCGCGCTCGTGCTGGTACTACCCGTGGTCCGATCTGGCGTGGCGGTGGTGTTACCTTCGCAGCTCGTCCTCAGGATCACTCGCAGAAGCTCAACAAGAAGATGTACCGCGCAGCCCTGCGCTCCATCCTCGCTGAGCTGGTGCGTAGCGACCGTCTGGTCGTGGTTCAGGACTTCGCTGTTGAAGCCCCGAAAACCAAAGACCTGCTGAACAAGCTGAACGGCATGGGTCTGAGCGATGTTCTCATCGTTTCGGATGCTGTTGATCAGAACCTGTACCTGGCTGCTCGCAACCTGCCGCACGTCGACGTACGTGACGTTCAAGGTTCCGACCCGGTCAGTCTGATCGCATACGAGAAAGTGTTGATCACTGTCTCGGCCGTGAAGAAATTCGAGGAGCTGCTGGGATGAACCAGGAACGCGTATTCAAAGTCCTCCTTGGCCCGCACGTTTCCGAGAAGGCTACCGTTCTGGCTGAGAAAAAAGGCCAGTTCGTATTCAAGGTTGCTACCGATGCAACCAAGCTGGAAATCAAGAAAGCTGTCGAAGGCCTGTTCAACGTAAAAGTTGAAAACGTGTCGACTGTTAACGTTCTGGGTAAAACCAAGCGTACCGCACGTGGTCTGGGCAAGCGTAATGACTGGAAGAAGGCGATCGTCTCCCTTCAGCCAGGCCAAGATCTCGATTTCAGCAGCAGTGCTGAGTAAGGAAGGGGTGCATCATGGCAATCGTTAAATGCAAACCGACTTCCCCTGGCCGCCGTTTTGTGGTCAAGGTGGTCAACAAGGAGCTGCACAAAGGCGCTCCTCACGCACCGCTGCTCGAGAAAAAATCGAAGTCTGGTGGTCGTAACAACAATGGCCGCATCACCACTCGTCACGTTGGTGGTGGTCATAAGCAGCATTACCGTCTGGTTGACTTCCGTCGCAACGACAAAGATGGCATCCCTGCCACTGTCGAGCGTATCGAATACGACCCGAACCGTACTGCTCACATCGCCCTGCTGTGCTACGCAGACGGTGAGCGTCGCTACATCATCGCCCCTAAAGGCGTGAGTGCTGGCGACCAGCTGATCGCAGGTGCCCTGGCCCCAATCAAGGCCGGTAACTCCCTGCAACTGCGCAACATCCCAGTAGGTAGCACCATTCACGGCATCGAACTGAAGCCGGGCAAAGGTGCTCAGATCGCTCGTTCCGCTGGTGCTTCGGCTCAGCTGATCGCCCGCGACGGTGTCTATGTGACCCTGCGTCTGCGCTCTGGTGAAATGCGTAAAGTCCTGGCTGAGTGCCGTGCGACCCTGGGCGAAGTCTCGAACTCCGAGCACAGCCTGCGTTCGCTGGGTAAAGCTGGTGCCAAACGCTGGCGCGGCGTTCGCCCAACCGTTCGTGGTGTTGCCATGAACCCGGTTGACCACCCACATGGTGGTGGTGAAGGTCGTACCTCCGGTGGTCGTCATCCGGTATCGCCATGGGGCTTCCCAACCAAGGGTGCTAAAACCCGTGGTAATAAGCGTACCGACAACATGATCGTCCGTCGTCGCAAGTAACTAGAGGGATACGACAGTGCCACGTTCTCTGAAAAAAGGTCCTTTTATCGATCTTCACCTGCTGAAGAAGGTCGAAGTGGCGGTGGAAAAGAACGATCGCAAGCCAGTTAAAACCTGGTCGCGCCGTTCGATGATCCTGCCACAGATGGTCGGTCTGACCATCGCGGTACACAACGGTCGTCAACATGTCCCAGTTCTCGTGAACGAAGACATGGTCGGCCACAAACTGGGCGAGTTCGCCGGTACCCGCACTTATCGTGGGCACGTGGCTGACAAGAAAGCCAAGCGTTAAGGGGTAAGGAAATGGAAGTAGCCGCTAAGTTGTCGGGCGCTCGCATCTCCGCCCAGAAAGCCCGCTTGGTCGCCGACCAGATCCGCGGGAAGAAGGTGGGCGAAGCGCTCAACCTGTTGGCCTTCAGCAGCAAAAAAGCCGCTGAAATCATGAAGAAAGTCCTCGAGTCGGCCGTTGCCAACGCCGAACACAACGAAGGCGCAGACGTTGATGACCTGAAGGTCTCCACCGTCTTCGTCAACGAAGGGCGTTCGCTGAAGCGCATCATGCCACGTGCCAAAGGCCGTGCTGATCGCATCGTCAAGCGGTCTTGCCATATCACTGTCAAGGTTGCGGACAAGTAACGGAGTCGATCAGATGGGTCAGAAAGTACATCCCACTGGCATTCGCCTGGGAATCGTCAAGGAGCACACCTCCGTCTGGTACGCAGACGGCGCGACTTACGCAGATTACCTGCTGAAGGATCTGCAAACTCGCGAGTACCTCCAGGACAAACTAAAAAGCGCGTCCGTTAGCCGTATCGATATTCATCGTCCGGCTCAAACTGCACGCATCACCATCCACACCGCTCGTCCCGGTATCGTTATCGGCAAGAAAGGTGAAGATGTTGAGAAGCTGCGTCAGGACCTGACCAAGCAGATGGGTGTGCCTGTGCACATCAACATCGAAGAGATCCGCAAGCCGGAACTCGACGCTATGCTGGTTGCTCAGAGCGTTGCCCAGCAGCTGGAGCGCCGCGTTATGTTCCGTCGCGCCATGAAGCGCGCCGTTCAGAACGCCATGCGTATTGGTGCCAAGGGCATCAAGATCCAGGTGAGCGGTCGTCTCGGCGGTGCCGAGATCGCACGTACCGAGTGGTATCGCGAAGGTCGTGTGCCTCTGCACACCCTGCGTGCCGATATCGACTACAACACCTACGAAGCTCACACCACCTACGGTGTGATCGGTGTGAAGGTTTGGATCTTCAAAGGCGAAGTAATTGGTGGTCGCCAGGAAGAGCTGAAGCCTCAAGCACCAGCGCCTCGTAAAAAAGCTGCTAAGTAAGGGGTACGCCAAATGTTGCAACCAAAGCGTACAAAATTCCGCAAGCAGATGACCGGCCACAACCGTGGTCTGGCACTGCGCGGTAGCAAGGTCAGCTTCGGCGAGTTCGCTCTGAAAGCTGTCGCCCGCGGTCGTCTCACCGCTCGCCAGATCGAGTCGGCACGTCGTGCCCTGACCCGTCACGTAAAACGTGGCGGCAAGATCTGGATCCGTGTCTTCCCGGACAAGCCGGTTACCAAGAAGCCTCTCGAGGTTCGTATGGGTAAAGGTAAAGGTTCCGTGGAATACTGGGTTGCCCAGATTCAGCCAGGCAAAGTCCTGTACGAGATCGAGGGTGTTTCTGAAGAGCTGGCGCGCGAAGCTTTCGCCCTGGCCGCTGCAAAGCTGCCTCTCGCCACCTCCTTTGTTAAGCGGACGGTGATGTGATGAAAGCGAATGAACTTCGTGAAAAATCCGCACAGCAACTGAATGAGCAACTGCTCGGCTTGCTGCGCGACCAGTTCAATCTGCGCATGCAGAAAGCAACTGGCCAGTTGGGGCAGTCGCACCTGCTCTCGCAAGTTAAGCGTGACATCGCTCGCGTGAAAACTGTGCTCAACCAGCAGGCAGGTAAGTGATCATGGCTGAAGCTGAAAAAACCGTCCGTACGCTGACTGGCCGTGTCGTCAGCGACAAAATGGACAAGACCATCACCGTTCTGATCGAGCGTCGCGTAAAGCACCCGATCTACGGTAAATACGTTAAGCGTTCGACTAAGCTGCACGCGCACGACGAAGCCAACCAGTGCAAGATCGGCGACAAGGTTTCCATCCGTGAAACCCGTCCGCTGGCCAAGACCAAGTCCTGGGCACTGGTTGAAGTCCTCGAACGCGCTGTTGAAGTCTAAGGGCTAGGGGTCGGAGAAATTTTATGATTCAGACTCAATCCATGCTCGATGTGGCCGATAACAGCGGCGCTCGTCGCGTCATGTGCATCAAGGTGCTCGGCGGTTCCCACCGCCGTTACGCCGGTATCGGTGACATCATCAAAGTAACCGTCAAGGAAGCGATTCCACGCGGTAAGGTCAAGAAAGGCCAGGTGATGACCGCTGTTGTCGTCCGTACCCGTCACGGTGTACGTCGCGCTGACGGTTCCATCATTCGTTTCGACGGCAACGCTGCTGTTCTGCTGAACACCAAGCAAGAGCCGATCGGTACTCGCATCTTCGGGCCAGTGACCCGTGAACTTCGTACCGAGAAGTTCATGAAGATCGTCTCGCTCGCCCCTGAAGTGCTCTAAGGAGATCCGACATGCAAAAGATTCGTCGTGACGACGAGATCATCGTGATCGCCGGCAAAGACAAAGGTAAGCGCGGTAAGGTGCTGAAGGTTCTCGCTGACGACCGTCTGGTCATCGGTGGTGTCAACCTGGTCAAGCGCCACACCAAGCCTAACCCGATGGCGGGCGTCCAGGGCGGTATCGTCGAGAAAGAAGCGCCACTGCACGCTTCCAACGTCGCCATCTTCAACGGCGAAACCAACAAGGCTGACCGCGTTGGTTTCAAAGTAGAAGACGGTAAAAAAATTCGTGTCTTCAAGTCGACCCAAAAAGCGGTTGATGCTTGAACACTGCTAGGTAGAAGACCATGGCACGACTGAAAGAGATTTACCGGAACGAAATCGCTCCTAAGCTTAAGGAAGAACTTAAGCTGTCGAACGTGATGGAAGTTCCGCGCGTTACCAAAATCACCCTGAACATGGGTCTGGGCGAAGCGATCGGCGACAAGAAAGTCATCGAGCACGCTGTTGCCGACCTGGAAAAGATCACCGGTCAAAAGCCGGTCGTGACTTTCGCTCGTAAATCCATCGCGGGCTTCAAAGTCCGTGAAGGCTGGCCGATCGGTGTCAAGGTGACCCTGCGTCGCGAAAAAATGTACGAGTTCCTGGACCGCCTGCTGGCGATCTCCCTGCCACGGGTTCGCGACTTCCGCGGCCTGAATGCCAAGTCCTTCGATGGTCGTGGCAACTACAGCATGGGCGTGAAAGAGCAGATCATCTTCCCGGAAATCGACTACGACAAGATCGATGCTCTGCGCGGTTTGGACATCACCCTGACCACCACTGCTCGTTCGGACGACGAAGGCCGCGCTCTGCTGCGTGCTTTCAAGTTCCCGTTCCGCAACTGATTGGAGTAGGAAAATGGCCAAGAAGAGCATGAAAAACCGCGAGCTGAAGCGTCAGCTCACGGTAGCCAAGTACGCCAAAAAGCGTGCCGAGCTGAAAGCGACCATCGTCAACCAGAACGCCTCTCCTGAAGAGCGTTTCGCTGCCGTAGTCGCCCTGCAGAAGCAACCACGTGACGCCAGCGCCTCGCGCATGCGTAACCGTTGCCGCATCACCGGCCGTCCGCACGGCGTGTACCGCAAGTTCGGCCTCGGCCGTAACAAGCTGCGCGAAGCTGCCATGCGTGGTGACGTGCCAGGTCTGGTCAAGGCCAGCTGGTAATCCGGTTGGCGTGACCACCGGCGCGAGGGGGTGATCTTCCGACCGCCGGTGACCTCGCAAAGAAACAAGCCCCTATATGGGGCTTGTTTCGTTTCTGCCTTGTGTCTAGAATGACCGGCTCACCTGAGCCTGGGTTTTTTGCCCTGCCTGCTCGGGTGGTTGTGATAGCCGCAAGGCTAATAATTCTTGTATCAGGAGCATCTAGCCCATGAGTATGCAGGACCCGTTAGCGGACATGCTAACTCGCATCCGTAATGCCCAGATGGCTGAAAAGTCTGTCGTAAGCATGCCTTCCTCCACCCTGAAGGTCGCGGTTGCCAAAGTACTGAAAGACGAAGGTTACATCGCCGGCTACGAAGTCACTGGCGAAGCCAAGCCTTCCCTGTCGATCGAGCTGAAGTACTTCGAAGGCCGTCCGGTCATCGAAGAGCTGAAGCGTACCAGCCGTCCTGGCCTGCGCCAGTACAAGGCCGTTACCGAGCTGCCGAAAGTACGTGGCGGCCTGGGCGTGTCTATCGTCTCCACCAACAAAGGTGTGATGACTGACCGCGCTGCGCGCGCTGCCGGTGTCGGCGGCGAAGTTCTGTGCACAGTGTTCTAAGGGGAGATAGGCATGTCTCGCGTCGCTAAGAACCCCGTTAAGCTGCCAGCAGGCGTCGAAGTCAAATTCGCCGGCCAGCAGCTTTCGGTGAAGGGTGCCAAGGGCACTCTCGAACTGAACGTTCACTCGTCTGTTGAAGTTACCGAAGAAGCTGGTGAGCTGCGTTTCGCACCTCGCAACGGTGATCAGCAAGCTCGTGCCATGGCCGGTACCACCCGCGCCCTGGTCAACAACATGGTCCAAGGCGTAAGCCAAGGCTTCGAGCGCAAGCTCCAGCTGGTCGGTGTTGGTTACAAGGCACAGGCCAAGGGCACCGTCCTGAACCTGGCCCTGGGCTTCTCGCACCCAGTGGATTACGAACTGCCAGCCGGTATCACCGCTGAAACCCCAAGCCAGACCGACATCCTGATCAAGGGTATCGACAAGCAGCTGGTAGGTCAGGTGGCCGCTGAAGTCCGCGGTTTCCGTCCGCCAGAGCCTTACAAGGGCAAGGGTGTGCGTTACGCGGACGAAGTAGTCCGTCGTAAAGAAGCCAAGAAGAAGTAGGGCCTAGCAAATGACCGACAAAAAAGTTACTCGACTGCGTCGCGCTCGCAAAGCACGCCTGAAAATGCACGAGCTCGAAGCCGTGCGTCTGTGCGTGTTCCGCTCCTCGCAGCACATCTACGCCCAGGTCATCTCGGCCGACGGCAGCAAGGTTCTGGCAAGCGCCTCGACCTTGGACAAAGAACTGCGTGATGGCGCCACCGGCAACATCGACGCGGCCACTAAGGTTGGCAAGCTGGTAGCTGAGCGCGCGAAAGCCGCCGGTGTATCTCAAGTTGCCTTTGACCGTTCCGGCTTCAAGTACCACGGCCGCGTCAAGGCGCTGGCTGATGCTGCTCGTGAAGGCGGGCTGGAGTTCTAAGTTATGGCAAATAACGATCAAAAGCGCGACGAAGGCTACATCGAGAAGCTGGTTCAAGTTAACCGCGTAGCCAAGACCGTCAAAGGCGGCCGTATCTTCACCTTCACCGCGCTGACCGTGGTAGGTGATGGCAAGGGCCGTGTTGGTTTCGGCCGTGGCAAATCGCGCGAAGTACCTGCCGCGATCCAGAAAGCCATGGAAGCTGCTCGCCGCAACATGATTCAGGTTGACCTGAAAGGCACCACCCTGCAGTACGCCACCAAGGCCGCCCACGGCGCCTCGAAGGTCTACATGCAGCCTGCCTCGGAAGGTACCGGTATCATCGCCGGTGGCGCAATGCGTGCCGTCCTGGAAGTCGCTGGCGTCCAGAACGTCCTGGCCAAGTGCTATGGCTCGACCAACCCGGTGAACGTGGTTCACGCCACCTTCAAGGGTCTGAAAGCCATGCAATCCCCTGAGTCCATTGCTGCCAAGCGCGGCAAGACTGTTGAGGAGATCATCTGATCATGGCAACCGTAAAAGTAACGCTGATCAAGAGCACCGCCGGCCGCCTGCCTAACCACAAACTGTGCGTTAAAGGCCTGGGTCTGCGTCGCATCGGTCACACTGTAGAAGTCCAGGATACTCCCGAGAACCGCGGGATGATCAACAAGGCTTACTACATGCTGAAGGTCGAGGGTTAATCGATGAAACTCAATGATCTGAGTCCAGCGCCGGGTTCCCGTCGCGAGAAGCACCGTCCGGGCCGTGGTATCGGTAGCGGTCTGGGCAAGACCGGTGGCCGTGGTCACAAAGGTCAGACCTCCCGCTCCGGTGGTTCCATCGCTCCAGGCTTCGAAGGCGGTCAACAGCCGCTGCACCGTCGCCTGCCGAAGTTCGGCTTCGTTTCCCTGAAAGCCATGGACCGCGCCGAAGTGCGTCTGTCCGAGCTGGCCAAGGTGGAAGGCGATCTGATCACCGTTCAGTCCCTCAAGGACGCCAACGTGATCGGCCAGCACGTACAGCGTGTGAAAATCATGCTGTCGGGCGAAGTCACTCGCGCAGTCACCCTCAAGGGTATCGCCGTCACCAAAGGTGCACGTGCGGCTATCGAAGCAGCTGGCGGCAAGTTCGAGGAATAAATGGCTAAGCAAGGTGCTCTCTCTTCGCTCGGTAAGGGCGGGATGTCGGAACTCTGGGCTCGTCTGCGCTTTCTGTTCATGGCGATCATCGTCTATCGGATTGGCGCGCACATCCCAGTGCCAGGCATTAACCCGGACCGTCTCGCGGATCTGTTCCGGCAGAATGAGGGGACCATTCTTAGCTTGTTCAACATGTTTTCCGGCGGTGCGCTGGAGCGCATGAGCATCTTTGCATTGGGGATCATGCCGTACATCTCGGCGTCGATCATCATGCAGCTCATGACCGCTGTCAGCCCACAGCTGGAGCAGTTGAAGAAGGAAGGTGAGGCTGGCCGTCGCAAGATCAGCCAGTACACCCGCTACGGCACCGTTATCCTGGCGCTGGTTCAAGCCATTGGCATGTCCATTGGCCTGGCCAACCAGGGCGTGGCGTTTTCTGTAGGCCTGGGCTTCCATGTCGTCGCCGTCTCCACCTTCGTGGCGGGCGCGATGTTCATGATGTGGCTCGGCGAGCAGATCACCGAGCGCGGTGTGGGCAACGGTATCTCGATGTTGATCTTCGCAGGTATCGTTGCCGGTCTTCCGAGAGCAATCGGGCAGTCTTTCGAGTCTGCACGCACGGGCGATATCAACATCTTCGCCCTGGTCGCTATCGGTTTGCTGGCAGTAGCGATTATCGGCTTCGTGGTGTTCATTGAGCGTGGTCAGCGTCGTATCGCCGTTCACTACGCCAAGCGTCAGCAGGGCCGCAAGGTCTTCGCTGCGCAGACCAGCCACCTGCCGCTGAAGGTGAACATGGCGGGCGTAATCCCGGCCATTTTCGCGAGCAGCATCTTGCTGTTCCCGGCTTCGCTGGGTGCCTGGTTCGGTCAGTCCGAAGGTATGGGCTGGCTGCAGGACATCTCGCAGTCGATCGCTCCTGGTCAGCCGTTGAACATTCTGCTGTTTAGTGCAGGGATCATTTTCTTCTGCTTCTTCTACACAGCGTTGATGTTCAACCCGAAAGACGTAGCGGAAAACCTGAAGAAGTCCGGTGCCTTTATTCCGGGTATCCGTCCTGGTGAGCAGTCGGCGCGCTACATTGATGGCGTTCTGACCCGTTTGACCATGTTCGGTGCTCTTTACATGATGGCCGTCTGCCTTCTGCCCCAGTTCCTGGTGGTGGCAGCAAACGTGCCGTTCTACCTTGGCGGGACCTCGTTGCTGATTGTGGTAGTGGTTGTGATGGACTTCATGTCCCAAGTACAATCGCACCTCGTTTCGCACCAGTACGAATCCCTGATGAAGAAAGCCAACCTGAAAGGCTACGGCGGCAGCGGTCTGCTGCGCTGATCTAGCCCCTTAAGGTTCGAGGAGTCGGTAATGAAAGTTCGTGCATCGGTGAAAAAGCTGTGCCGCAACTGCAAGATCATTCGTCGCGAAGGTATCGTGCGCGTGATCTGCAGCGCGGAACCGCGTCACAAGCAGCGCCAAGGCTGAGTGTGATCCGCGCTTCAAACCCAGCAGCTAGTGTGCTGCTGGGTTGATTATTCGTTTCTACAGCGATATTATCTCGCGCCCTATTTCTTGGCTTCCGGGGCGTAGGTAGCTGTCAATTGGAGTCCCACTGAATGGCCCGTATTGCAGGCGTCAACATTCCAGATAACAAGCATACTGTTATCTCGCTGACCTACATCTATGGTGTCGGTCGCACAACTGCGCAGAAAATCTGTGCAGACGCTGGTGTCAACCCAGCCGCAAAGATCAAGGATCTGAGCGACGAGCAAATCGAAACCCTGCGTGGCGAAGTCGCGAAGTTCACCACCGAAGGTGACCTGCGTCGTGACATCAACATGAAGATCAAGCGCTTGATGGACCTGGGTTGCTACCGCGGCCTGCGTCATCGTAAAGGTCTGCCGGTTCGCGGTCAGCGCACCAAGACCAACGCACGCACCCGTAAGGGCCCGCGTAAGCCGATCCGCAAGTAATCGCCCAGGAATATAGACATGGCAAAACCTGCTGCTCGTCCTCGTAAAAAAGTCAAAAAGACAGTGGTTGATGGCATCGCCCACATCCATGCGTCTTTCAACAACACCATCGTGACCATCACCGACCGTCAGGGCAACGCACTGTCCTGGGCTACTTCCGGTGGTTCGGGTTTCCGTGGTTCGCGCAAATCCACCCCGTTCGCAGCCCAGATCGCTGCTGAGCGTGCTGGTCAAGCTGCGCTGGAATATGGTCTGAAGAACCTCGACGTCAACGTCAAGGGTCCAGGTCCAGGTCGTGAATCCGCCGTTCGTGCTCTGAACAGCTGCGGCTACAAGATCGCCAGCATCACCGACGTGACGCCAATCCCGCATAACGGGTGCCGTCCGCCGAAGAAGCGTCGCGTGTAATCAGGAGACAGATAAATGGCACGTTACATTGGTCCAAAATGCAAACTGTCTCGCCGTGAAGGCACTGACCTGTTCCTGAAGAGCGGCGTTCGCGCTCTGGAATCGAAGTGCAACATCGAAGCAGCCCCAGGTATCCACGGCCAGCGCCGTGGCCGTCAGTCCGACTACGGTACCCAGCTGCGCGAGAAACAAAAAGTCCGTCGTATCTACGGTGTACTGGAGCGTCAATTCCGCGGTTACTACCAAGCGGCTGCCTCGAAGAAAGGCGCCACCGGTGAGAACCTGCTGCAGATGCTCGAGTGCCGTCTGGACAACGTCGTTTACCGCATGGGCTTCGGTTCTACCCGTTCCGAGTCCCGTCAGCTGGTTTCGCACAAAGCGATCAGCGTGAACGGCAAGACCGTAAACATTCCATCCTACCAAGTTCGTCCGGGTGACGTGGTCGCAGTTCGCGAGAAGTCGCTGAACCAGCTGCGCATTGTTCAAGCCCTTGAACTGTGCGCCCAGCGTGGCCGCGTTGAGTGGGTTGATGTGGATGCTGCTAAAAAGTCGGGCGTTTTCAAGAACGTTCCTGCTCGCAGCGACCTGTCCGCCGACATCAACGAAAACCTGATTGTCGAGCTCTACTCCAAGTAAGGGCTAGAAAATAGGTGCATCCATGCAGATTTCGGTAAATGAGTTTCTGACACCCCGTCACATCGACGTGCAGGTTGTCAGTCCAACCCGCGCCAAGATCACGCTCGAGCCTCTCGAGCGTGGCTTCGGCCATACCCTGGGCAACGCGCTGCGCCGCATCCTGTTGTCCTCCATGCCTGGCTGTGCAGTAGTCGAGGCCGAGATCGATGGCGTACTCCATGAGTACTCCGCGATCGAAGGTGTACAGGAAGACGTCATTGAAATCCTGTTGAACCTGAAAGGCCTGGCTATCAAGCTGCACGGTCGTGACGAAGTTACGCTGACCTTGTCGAAAAAGGGTTCGGGGGTGGTTACCGCTGCCGATATTCAGCTGGATCACGATGTCGAGATCGTCAACCCCGATCACGTAATCGCGAACCTGGCGTCCAACGGCGCCCTGAACATGAAGCTCACCGTAGCTCGTGGTCGCGGTTACGAGCCGGCCGACTCCCGTCAGACCGACGAAGACGAAAGCCGCAGCATTGGCCGTCTCCAGCTGGACGCTTCGTTCAGCCCGGTGCGTCGTATCGCCTACGTGGTCGAGAACGCCCGTGTTGAACAGCGTACCAACCTGGACAAGCTGGTCATCGATCTGGAAACCAACGGCACCCTGGACCCTGAAGAGGCTATCCGCCGCGCCGCGACCATCCTGCAACAGCAGCTGGCCGCGTTCGTCGACCTCAAAGGTGACAGCGAGCCGGTCGTGGTCGAGCAGGAAGACGAGATCGATCCGATCCTGCTGCGCCCGGTTGACGACCTGGAACTGACCGTACGTTCGGCCAACTGCCTCAAGGCGGAGAACATCTACTACATCGGCGACCTGATTCAGCGTACCGAAGTAGAGCTGTTGAAGACTCCTAACCTGGGCAAGAAGTCCCTGACCGAAATCAAGGACGTCCTGGCCTCCCGTGGTCTGTCTCTCGGCATGCGCCTCGACAACTGGCCGCCTGCAAGTCTTAAGAAAGACGACAAGGCGACTGCCTGATCGTCGTAATCACCGAACGTAGTGTTTGGTAAGGAATGAATCATGCGTCATCGTAAAAGTGGACGTCACCTGAGCCGTACCAGCTCTCACCGCAAGGCTATGTTCCAGAACATGGCAGTGTCGCTGATCGAGCACGAGCTGATCAAAACCACCCTGCCGAAAGCCAAGGAACTGCGCCGCGTTGCCGAGCCGCTGATCACCCTGGCCAAGGAAGACAGCGTAGCCAACCGTCGTCTGGCCTTCGACCGTACCCGTTCGAAGTCCGCCGTTGGCAAACTGTTCAACGACCTGGGCAAGCGCTACGCCACCCGTCAAGGCGGCTACCTGCGCATCCTGAAGTGCGGTTTCCGCGCTGGCGACAACGCGCCTATGGCGTACGTCGAGCTGGTTGATCGTCCAGTCGGTGGTGCTGTAGAAGCTGCCGAGTAAGACGTTCTGTCTGCTGCAAAGAACCGGGCCCTGGCCCGGTTTTTTGTTGTCTGATGAATTGTTATTTTCTATTGATATAAGTCAGTCAATGAATTTGTTCTTGTAACACTGCTCGTCAATACTCTCTCCAAGCCGATTAGCCGGCAGTTCAAGACCCGATAAGGAGAGCCCATGAGCAAGATTCTCACCACCGCCAGCGGTGCCCCCGTTGCTGACAACCAGAATTCCCGTTCCGCTGGCCCGCGCGGCCCGCTGCTGCTCGACGACTTCCACCTGATCGAAAAGCTGGCCCACTTCAACCGCGAGAACATCCCAGAGCGTCGCGTGCACGCCAAGGGCTCGGGAGCCTACGGTACCTTCACCGTCACCCGCGATATCAGCGGCTACACCAGCGCCAAACTGTTCGACGCCATCGGCAAGCGCACCGAAACCTTCCTGCGTTTCTCCACGGTCGGTGGTGAGCGCGGTTCCGCCGATACCGAGCGCGACCCACGTGGCTTTGCGGTGAAGTTCTACACCGAGGAAGGTAACTGGGACATCGTGGGTAACAACACCCCCGTGTTCTTCATCCGCGACCCGTTGAAGTTCCCCGACTTTATTCACACCCAGAAGCGCCACCCGCAGAGCAACCTGAAGAACGCTCAGATGATGTGGGACTTCTGGTCGCACTCGCCGGAAGCGTTGCACCAGGTCACCATCCTGTTCTCCGACCGCGGCATCCCGGATGGCTACCGCCATATGCATGGCTTTGGCAGCCACACCTACAGCCTGATCAACGCCAAGGGCGAGCGCACGTGGGTCAAGTGGCACTTCAAGACCCAGCAGGGCATCAAGAACCTGGCGCCGGCCGATGCCGCACGCCTGGCCGGCACCGACCCGGACTACGCCCAGCGGGACCTGTTCGCGGCCATCGAGCGTGGTGACTTCCCACGTTGGACCGTGTGCATCCAGGTGATGAGCGAAGCCGAAGCGGCCGCCCGGGCAGAGAACCCCTTCGACGTGACCAAGACCTGGTCGCAGAAGGAGTACCCGCTGATCGAGGTGGGTGTGCTGGAACTCAACCGCAACCCGCTCAACTACTTCGCCGAGGTCGAGCAGGCTACCTTTGGCCCGAGCAACATGGTCCCGGGTGTCGGCCTTTCGCCAGACCGCATGCTGCAAGGCCGGGTGTTCGCCTACGCCGATGCGCACCGCTACCGGGTGGGCACCAACCACCAGCAGTTGCCGGTGAACGCCTCGCGTAGCCCGGTCAACAGCTACCAGCGTGATGGTTCGATGGCGATGGGCAACTACGGCAGCGCGCCGAACTACGAGCCCAACAGCTACGCCGACGCGCCCAAGCAGTCGCCACGCCACGCCGAGCCTGCACTGGCGCTCAGCGGTGCGGCGGATCGGTACGATCACCGGGAGGACAGTGACTACTACAGCCACGCCGGCGCGCTGTTCCGCCTGATGAGCGCTGAACAGAAGGCGCTGCTGATCAACAACATCGCCGGCACCATGGCTGGGGTCAGCGAGGACGTGGTACAGCGTCAGTTGCAGTACTTCTTCAAGGCCGATCCGGCCTACGGGGAAGGCATCGCCAAGGCTTTGGGCATCAACCTCGCCTAAGTCGAAGTGATAAGAAGAACCGCCCTCATTTGGGCGGTTTTTCAATGAAAATCACTACGGTTTAACCGATTTTTTGCATCGAATTGCGCATTTTTCAGTGACCGCGAGCAAAAGCTGGTTCACACTAGTGGTCATTGACGCATTCACAGGGAGAAGCAGGGCGATGCAAGGTCACCCGGACGTAATCAACTATCTCGTCACGTTGCTGAAGGGCGAACTGGCAGCACGCGATCAGTATTTCATCCACTCGCGCATGTACGAAGACTGGGGCCTGTCCAAGCTCTATGAACGTATCAACCACGAGATGGAAGAAGAGACGCAGCACGCCGATGCCCTGATGCGCCGTATCCTCATGCTCGAAGGCACTCCCGACATGCGTGCCGACGACCTCGAAGTCGGCAGCACGGTCCCGGAGATGATCGAGGCCGATCTCAAGCTCGAGTACAAGGTGCGTGCCGCATTGTGCAAGGGCATCGAGTTGTGTGAGCTGCACAAGGACTACATCAGCCGCGACATCCTGCGCGCGCAGTTGGCCGACACCGAAGAAGATCACACCTACTGGCTGGAGAAGCAGCAAGGGCTGATCAAGGCGATTGGCCTGGAGAATTACCTGCAGTCGCAGATGTAAAAGCTTGGGGGTTGCTTTGCAGCCCATTCCGGCCTTGCCGAGGCGTCGGACCGGCCGGAATGGGGCGCAAAGCGCCCCCAATGCCTCAGGCCCGGTCGCGTTCCAGCAGCGGCTTGAGGTAATGCCCGGTATACGACTGCTTCTTCTCGGCCAGCTCTTCCGGCGTACCACAAGCGATGATCTGCCCACCCTTGGAGCCACCCTCCGGCCCCAGGTCCACCAGCCAGTCGGCGGTCTTGACCACATCCAGGTTGTGCTCGATTACCACCACGGTATTGCCGTGGTCGCGCAGGCGGTGCAGCACGTCCAGCAACTGCTGGATATCGGCGAAGTGCAGGCCGGTGGTCGGTTCGTCGAGGATGTACAGGGTCTTGCCGGTATCGCGCTTGGACAGCTCGCGGGACAGCTTCACGCGCTGCGCTTCGCCACCCGAAAGGGTAGTCGCCGACTGCCCCAGCTTGATGTACGACAAGCCGACATCCATCAGGGTTTGCAGCTTGCGCGCCAGCGCTGGCACCGCATCGAAGAACTCACGGGCATCCTCGATGGTCATTTCCAGCACTTCGTGGATGTTCTTGCCCTTGTACTTGATCTCCAGGGTTTCGCGGTTATAGCGCTTGCTCTTGCACACATCGCACGGCACGTAGATATCCGGCAGGAAGTGCATCTCTACCTTGATCAGGCCATCGCCCTGACAGGCTTCACAGCGCCCACCCTTGACGTTGAACGAGAAGCGCCCCGGGCCATAGCCGCGCGAGCGCGACTCCGGCACGCCGGCGAACAGTTCGCGGATCGGCGTGAAGATGCCGGTGTAGGTCGCCGGGTTCGAACGCGGCGTGCGACCGATTGGGCTCTGGTCGATGTCCACCACCTTGTCCAGGTGCTGCAGGCCATCCATGCTGGTGTGCGGCGCGGCCTCCAGGCTGCTTGCGCCATTCAGGGCGGTGGCGGCCAGTGGGAACAGGGTGTTGTTGATCAGCGTCGACTTGCCCGAGCCGGAAACACCGGTCACGCAGGTCAGCAGGCCGATCGGGATCTCCAGGTCGACGTTCTGCAGGTTGTTGCCCCGCGCGCCCTTGAGCTTTAGTTGCAGTTTCTTGTTGCGCGGTGTGCGCTTGGCCGGCACGGCGATTTTCTTGCGCCCGGACAGGTACTTGCCGGTCAGCGAGTCAGGGTGGTCCATGACTTCCTGTGGCGAGCCCTCGGCGACGATCTGACCGCCATGCACACCGGCCCCCGGGCCGATGTCGACCACATAGTCGGCCAGGCGAATGGCGTCTTCGTCGTGTTCCACCACGATCACTGTGTTGCCCAGGTCGCGCAGGTGGTTGAGGGTGGCCAGCAGGCGGTCGTTGTCGCGTTGATGAAGGCCGATGGACGGCTCGTCGAGGATATACATCACCCCGACCAGGCCGGCGCCGATCTGGCTGGCCAGGCGGATCCGCTGGGCTTCGCCGCCCGACAGGGTATCGGCGCTGCGGTCCAGGGTCAGGTAGTCGAGGCCGACGTTGACCAGGAACTGCAGGCGTTCGCAGATTTCCTTGAGGATCTTCGCCGCGATCTCGCCGCGCCGCCCGGTCAGGGTTAGCGCGCCGAAGTAGTTGCTGGCTTCGCCGATCGGCAGGTTGGTTACCGCCGGCAGGGTCTTTTCACCTACCCACACATGGCGTGCCTCGCGGCGCAGGCGGGTGCCACGGCAGTCGGGGCAGGGCTGGGTGCCGAGGAACTTGGCCAGCTCTTCGCGCACGGTGGCCGACTCGGTCTCGCGGTAGCGGCGCTCCAGGTTCGGCACGATGCCTTCGAACGGGTGCGAGCGCTTGACGATATCGCCGCGGTCGTTGAGGTACTTGAAGTCGACGCTCTGCTTGCCGCTGCCGTGCAGGATGACTTTCTGGTGATCCGCCGAAAGCTGGCCAAACGGCTCCTCGAGGCTGAAACCATAGTGCGCGGCCAATGAGCCGAGCATCTGGAAGTAGTAGACGTTGCGCCGGTCCCAGCCGCGGATCGCGCCCTCGGCCAGGGTCAGTTCGGCGTTGACCAGGCGTTTGGTGTCGAAGAACTGCTTGACCCCCAGGCCGTCGCAGGTCGGGCAGGCGCCGGCCGGGTTGTTGAAGGAGAACAGCTTGGGTTCCAGCTCGCTGATGGCATGGCCGCAGACCGGGCAGGCGAAGCGCGCGGAGAAGATCATCTCTTCGCCGGGCTCGTCGTCCATCGGGGCTACCAGGGCGATGCCGTCGGCCAGCTTGAGCGCGGTCTCGAACGACTCGGCCAGGCGCTGCTGCAGGTCGGCGCGGACCTTGAAACGGTCCACCACCACATCGATGCTGTGCTTCTTCTGTTTGTCCAGCTTGGGCAGTTCGTCGAGTTCGTAGAGCTTGCCGTTGACCCGGGCACGTACGAAGCCCTGGGCGCGCAGTTCGTCGAACACCGCCAGGTGCTCGCCCTTGCGCTCGCGAATCACCGGCGCCAGCAGCATCAGCTTGCTGCCTTCGGGCTTTTCCAGCACCAGGTCGACCATCTGGCTGATCGTTTGCGCTTCCAGCGGGATGTCGTGGTCCGGGCAGCGCGGAGTACCCACTCGGGCATAGAGCAGGCGCAGGTAGTCGTAGATCTCGGTGATGGTGCCCACGGTCGAGCGTGGGTTGTGCGAGGTCGACTTCTGTTCGATGGAGATCGCCGGCGACAGGCCTTCGATGGTATCGACGTCGGGCTTTTCCATCATCGACAGGAACTGCCGGGCATAGGCCGACAGCGATTCGACGTAGCGGCGCTGGCCCTCGGCGTACAGCGTGTCGAACGCCAGCGAGGACTTGCCGGATCCGGACAGGCCGGTGATCACGATCAGTTTGTCCCGAGGCAGGGTCAGGTCGATGTTCTTCAGGTTGTGGGTACGTGCCCCACGAATCAGGATCTTGTCCACTACGGCCTCGCTCGGCGGGCATAAACAAAGGAGTATACGGCGCGCTGCCAGTACGCGGCAAAGCGTCACGTATATGCCGTCAAGCCGTCGGACTGATAGAATCGCCGCCGGTTCACACGAGGTTAATCCATGCACGACACCCACAACGAGCGCATGAGTGGCAGCGAAACCCGCGCCGCGAGCGGCCTGGCCCTGGTCTTTGCCTTTCGTATGCTGGGCATGTTCATGGTGTTGCCGGTGCTCGCCACCTACGGCATGGACCTGGCCGGCGCCACTCCGGCGCTGATTGGCCTGGCCATCGGTGCCTACGGCCTGACCCAGGCCGTGTTGCAGATCCCGTTCGGGATGATTTCCGACCGTATCGGCCGCCGCCCGGTGATCTACCTGGGGCTGGTGATCTTCGCCCTTGGCAGTGTGCTGGCGGCCCAGGCTGATTCGATCTGGGGCGTGATCGCCGGGCGCATCCTGCAGGGGGCGGGGGCGATCTCCGCGGCGGTGATGGCCTTGCTCTCCGACCTGACCCGCGAACAGCACCGGACCAAGGCCATGGCCATGATCGGCATGAGCATCGGCCTGTCGTTTGCCGTGGCGATGGTGGTCGGGCCGTTGCTGACCCGCGCCTTTGGCTTGTCAGGATTGTTCCTCGCCACCGCAGGACTTGCCCTGGTCGGCATTGGCCTGATCGCCTTCGTCGTGCCCAACTCACACAGCGTGCTGACACATCGTGAGTCTGGGGTTGCCCGCCAAGCCCTTGGTCCGACCCTGCGCAATCCGGACCTTCTGCGCCTGGATATCAGCATTTTCGTGCTGCACGCCATCCTCATGGCCAGCTTCGTCGCGCTGCCCCTGGCCTTCGTCGAGCGCGGCGGGCTGCCCAAGGAGCAGCACTGGTGGGTGTACCTGACCGCGCTGCTGGTTTCATTTTTTGCAATGATCCCCTTCATCATCTACGGGGAGAAGAAGCGCAAGATGAAACGCGTGTTGCTCGGCGCGGTCAGTGTTCTGCTGCTGGTGGAGGTGTTCTTCTGGCAGTGGGCTGACAACTTGCACGGACTGGTGATCGGCACCGTGGTATTCTT
Source organism: Pseudomonas xantholysinigenes (assembly GCF_014268885.2). Taxonomy (NCBI): domain Bacteria; kingdom Pseudomonadati; phylum Pseudomonadota; class Gammaproteobacteria; order Pseudomonadales; family Pseudomonadaceae; genus Pseudomonas; species Pseudomonas xantholysinigenes. The sequence goes on from NZ_CP077095.1 coordinate 568,062, forward strand.
TACTGCATTCAACCTGCTGGAGGCATCCTTGCCTTCGCTGGTCAGCAAGGTGTCGCCTGCCGGTGGCAAGGGGACGGCGATGGGGGTGTACTCCACCAGCCAGTTCCTCGGCGCCGCGCTGGGAGGCATCCTCGGTGGCTGGTTGTTCCAGCACGGTGGCTTGAGCATGGTGTTCCTGGGGTGTGCCGTGTTGTGCGTCCTGTGGTTGCTCACTGCATTGCGCATGAACGAGCCGCCCTACGTGACCAGCCTGCGCATGCCGCTGACGCCGGAGGCGGTCCGGGAAGCCGGGCTGACCGAGCGCCTGATGGCCGTGCCGGGTGTGACCGACGCCGTGGTGGTGGCAGAAGAAGCCGCCATCTATATCAAACTGGATACGAAAATTTTGGACCGCGCGACCCTCGAGCGTCTGGTGAACCCAGCCGCTTCGGCGTGCGAAGCCTAGGAGAACGTTATGGCCCGTGGGGTTAACAAAGTCATTCTGGTCGGCACCTGCGGTCAGGATCCCGAAGTCCGCTACCTGCCCAACGGTAACGCCGTGACCAACCTGAGCCTGGCCACCAGCGAGCAGTGGACCGACAAGCAGTCGGGCCAGAAGGTCGAGCGCACCGAGTGGCACCGTGTCTCGCTGTTTGGCAAGGTCGCCGAGATCGCCGGCGAGTACCTGCGCAAAGGTTCGCAGTGCTACATCGAAGGCAAGCTGCAGACCCGCGAGTGGGAAAAGGACGGCATCAAGCGCTACACCACCGAGATCATCGTCGACATCAATGGCACCATGCAGCTGCTCGGCGGTCGTCCGCAGGGCCAGCAGCAGGGCGGCGACCCGTACAACCAGGGTGGCGGCAACTACAACCAGGGTGGTGGCCAGCAGCAACAGTACAACCAGGCCCCGCGTCAGCAGGCGCCACGCCCGCAGCAGGCGCCGCAGCGTCCAGCACCACAGCAGCCGGCGCCGCAGCCAGCCGCCGACTTCGACAGCTTCGACGACGATATTCCGTTCTGAGTCGCAAGTCTGCCTGAAGCCAAGAACCCCTGAAGCGCGAGCTTCAGGGGTTTTTTGTTGCGCGTCAGAGCCCCGGCAATCACCCAAACCATGATCCATGTCATCGCACTTCCATGATTCTTGACTAGTCTTAACAGTTGGCGGTGTCTGTCTACCGTCACCGTGAAGTCACAGAGGCGCCGGCAATGCCCCGTGCGTCCAAACCTGATCAGGAGTGCACGATGGATCTCAACCGTCGGCAATTCTTCAAGGTCGCCGCCGTCGGCCTTGGAGGCTCGAGCCTTGCGGCGTTGGGCATGGCCCCGACACCCGCGTTCGCCGAGCAGGTGCGCCACTTCAAGCTGGCGCACACCATCGAGACCCGTAACACCTGCCCCTACTGTTCGGTCGGCTGCGGCCTGATCATGTACAGCCAGGGTGACGGGGGCAAGAACGTCAAACAGAACATCATCCACATCGAAGGCGACGCCGACCACCCGGTCAACCGCGGTACCCTGTGCCCGAAAGGCGCCGGCCTGCTGGACTTTATCCACAGCCCCAACCGCCTGATGTACCCCGAGGTGCGCAAGCCGGGCAGCAACGAGTGGACCCGCATCGAGTGGGACGAAGCCCTCGACCGCATCGCCGACCTGATGAAGCAGGACCGCGACGCCAACTTCATCGAGAAGAACGCCCAGGGCCAGACGGTCAACCGTTGGCTGACCACAGGCTTTCTCGCCGCGTCCGCCGCTTCCAGCGAAGCGGGCTACCTGACGCACAAGGTGATCCGCTCGCTGGGCATGCTGGGGTTCGATAACCAGGCGCGTGTCTGACACGGCCCGACGGTGGCAAGTCTTGCCCCGACGTATGGCCGTGGCGCGATGACCAATCACTGGTCTGATATCGCCAACGCAAACCTGGTCCTGGTGATGGGCGGCAACGCCGCTGAAGCGCACCCGTGCGGCTTCAAGTGGGTGACCGAAGCCAAGGCGCACAACAAGGCGCGGCTGATCGTGGTCGACCCGCGGTTCACCCGTACCGCCTCGGTAGCCGATTACTACGCGCCGATTCGCACCGGCAGCGACATCGCCTTCATGGGCGGGCTGATCAACTACCTGCTGAGCAACGACAAGATCCAGCACGAGTACGTGCGCAACTACACTGACGTGTCGTTCATCGTCAAAGAGGGCTATGGCTTCGAGGACGGGCTGTTCAGCGGCTACGACGCGGCCAAGCGCATCTATGCCGACAAGTCCGGCTGGGGCTACGAACTGGGCGAGGACGGCTTCGCCAAGGTTGACCCGACCTTGCAGCACCCGCGCTGCGTCTACCAGTTGATGAAGCACCACTACAGCCGCTACACCCCGGAACTGGCGAGCATGACCTGCGGCATGCCGCAGGATCAGATGATGAAAGTCTGGGAGGAGATCGCCACCTGCTCGGTACCGGGCAAGACCATGACGATCCTCTACGCCCTGGGCTGGACCCAGCACTCGATCGGCGCGCAGATCATCCGCAGCGCGGCGATGGTGCAGTTGCTGCTGGGCAACGTCGGCATGCCCGGTGGTGGGGTCAACGCCCTGCGCGGGCACTCCAATATCCAGGGCCTGACCGACCTGGGCTTGCTGTCGAACTCGCTGCCGGGTTATTTGACCCTGGCCGGCGACGCCGAGCAGGACTACGCCACCTACATCGACAAGCGCGCCTCCAAGCCGCTGCGCCCGGGGCAACTGTCGTACTGGCAGAACTACGGCAAGTTCCACGTCAGCCTGATGAAGGCCTGGTACGGCGCCAACGCCACGGCGCAAAACAACTGGGGCTACGACTGGCTGCCCAAGCTCGATGTGCCGGCCTACGACGTGCTGCGCATGTTCGAGATGATGGGCCAGGGCAAGGTCAACGGCTACATGTGCCAGGGCTTCAACCCAATCGCCGCGTTGCCGGACAAGAACCGCGTCACCGCCGCGCTGGCCAAGCTCAAGTGGCTGGTGATCATGGACCCGCTGGCCACCGAGACGTCCGAGTTCTGGCGTAATGCCGGGCCCTTCAACGATGTCGACACGGCCAATATCCAGACCGAGGTGATCCGCCTGCCCACCACCTGCTTCGCCGAGGAAGATGGCTCGCTGGTCAACAGCAGTCGCTGGTTGCAGTGGCACTGGAAGGGCGCCGACGGCCCGGGCCAGACCCGCACCGACGTGCACATCATGAGCGAGCTGTTCCTGCGCCTGCGCAAGCGCTACCAGGCCGAGGGCGGTGCTTATCCCGACCCGATGCTCAACATCAGCTGGCCATACAAGGTGCCTGAAGAGCCTTCGCCGGAGGAACTGGCCAAGGAGATGAACGGCTGGGCGGTCAGCGATCTCACCGACGCAACTGGCGCCACGCTCAAGGCCGGGCAGCAGCTGGCTGGTTTCGCCCAGATGAAGGACGACGGCAGCACCGCGTCCGGGTGCTGGATCTTCGCTGGCTGTTGGACCGAGCAGGGCAACCAGATGGCCCGTCGCGACAACAGCGACCCGTACGGCATGCACCAGGTGCAGAACTGGGCCTGGGCCTGGCCGGCCAACCGGCGCATCCTCTACAACCGTGCTTCCAGCGACCCGCAAGGCAAGCCATGGGACCCAGAGAAGAAGCGCCTGGTGTGGTGGAACGGCAAGGCCTGGACTGGCACCGACGTGCCGGACTTCAAGGTCGACTCGCCGCCGGAAGCGGGGATGAACCCGTTCATCATGAACCCCGAGGGCGTGGCGCGGTTCTTCGCCATCGACAAGATGGCCGAGGGGCCGTTCCCCGAGCACTATGAGCCGTTCGAAACGCCGATCGGCATCAACCCGTTGCACCCGCAGAACAAGAAGGCCATCAGCAACCCGGCCGGGCGGATCTTCGATTCGGTATGGGACACCCTCGGCAAGCATGACGAGTTCCCGTATGCGGCGACCACCTACCGGTTGACCGAGCACTTCCACTTCTGGAGCAAGCATTGCCGGCTCAACGCCATCGCCCAGCCCGAGCAGTTCGTCGAGGTCGGCGAGGTGCTGGCCAACGAGAAAGGCATCAAGGCCGGCGACCGGGTGCGGGTGTCGAGCAAGCGTGGCTATATCGACGCGGTGGCCGTGGTGACCAAGCGGATCCGTCCGCTGCAGGTCAACAACCAGACCGTGCACCAGATTGGCATCCCGTTGCACTGGGGCTTTACCGGCACCACGCGGCACGGCTACCTGACCAACACCCTGGTGCCGTTCCTCGGTGATGGCAACACGCAGACGCCGGAGTCCAAGTCGTTCCTCGTCAAAGTGGAGAAACTCTGATGGCCAGCCAAGACATCATTGCCCGCTCGGCCACCACCACCGTGCCGCCCTCGGTACGCCAGCAGCAGGAAGTCGCCAAGCTGATCGACACCACCAAGTGCATCGGCTGCAAGGCCTGCCAGGTGGCGTGCTCGGAGTGGAACGAACTGCGTGACGAGGTCGGCCACAACCACGGCACCTACGACAACCCCCAGGACCTCTCCGCCGAGACCTGGACCCTGATGCGCTTCACCGAGCACGAGCGCGACGACGGCAACCTCGAGTGGCTGATCCGCAAGGACGGTTGCATGCACTGCGCCGAGCCCGGTTGCCTGAAGGCCTGCCCGAGCCCGGGGGCGATCATCAAGCACGCCAACGGTATCGTCGATTTCAACCAGGACCATTGCATCGGTTGCGGCTACTGCATCACCGGCTGCCCGTTCAATATCCCACGCATCTCGCAGAAGGATCACAAGGCGTACAAGTGCACCCTGTGCTCCGACCGCGTGACCGTGGGCCTGGAGCCGGCCTGCGTGAAGACCTGCCCGACCGGGGCCATCGTCTTCGGCACCAAGGACGAGATGAAGGTGCATGCCGACGAGCGCATCGTCGACCTCAAGTCGCGTGGGTACGAGAACGCCGGGCTGTACGATCCGGACGGGGTCGGTGGCACCCATGTGATGTACGTGCTGCACCACGCCGACACCCCACGGATCTACGCCGGCCTGCCGGACCAACCGGTGATCAGCCCGTTGGTGGGGCTGTGGAAGGGCTTCACCAAGCCGCTGGCGCTGCTGGCCATGGGCGCGGCAGTGGTGGCTGGGTTCTTCCACTATGTGCGGGTCGGGCCGCAGCGGGTCGAGGAGGATGAGCATCCAGCGCCTGTGGATAACAGCGTCCACCAGGTGGATCCGGCGGTGCATGTCTATGATCCGAAGCGCCCGGGTGGCGAAGGGGAGCAGCGGCCATGAGCGACAACAAACCGATCCTGCGCTACAACGCCAACGAGCGCAGCAATCACTGGGTGGTGGCGATCCTGTTCGTGCTGGCTGGGTTGTCTGGGCTGGCGCTGTTCCATCCGGCGCTGTTCTGGCTCAGCCAGCTGTTCGGCGGCGGGCCCTGGACGCGAATTTTGCACCCGTTCATCGGCGTGGCGATGTTCGTGTTCTTCCTGGGGCTGGTGCTGCGCTTCTGGCGCGCCAACTTCATCACCGCCAACGACCGTCTGTGGCTACGGCGGATTGACCGGGTGATGCTGAACAAGGAAGAAGGCGTGCCGCCGATCGGCAAGTACAACGCTGGGCAGAAGCTGCTGTTCTGGACCCTGCTGGCATGCATGCTGGTGCTGTTGGTCTCTGGCGTGGTGATCTGGCGTGCGTACTTCAGCCACTGGTTCGGCATCGACCTCATTCGCCTGTCTGCGTTGCTGCATGCGCTGGCGGCGTTCGTGCTGATCCTCAGCATCATCGTGCACATCTATGCCGGGATCTGGATCAAGGGCTCGATTGGCGCCATGCTGCATGGCTGGGTCAGCCGCGCCTGGGCACGCAAGCATCATGAACTCTGGTACCGGGATGTGACCGGCGACAAGTCGCCGCACAACCATGGTGGAAAAGAAGGATGACCGTTTGAGCACGATTCTCGAACCCGGGCAGATCGAAGCGTCGGCAGTGATGCCGCCGTTCCTGCACCTGCCGCCCGCCAACCTGTTCACACTGCGTGCCATGCGCCTGGAGTATCTGGCCGAGGGCAACGCCCTCGGCGATTACCTGCGGCTGGTGGCGCGGTTGTGCCGTATTCAGCAGCAGCTTGTGGATAACCCACCCGGTGCCTTGCCGGTGGTCGACGAGCGCCAGCGCCTGTGCATAAGTCATGGCCTGCCGCCCTTGGCGGCGGACAGCCTGGTGCGCGAAGGGCCTTGGCTGGCCTGGCTGCAGGCGCTGCTGGAGCACTTCTCGAACGAGCCCGAGGGGCTGTTGGCCGAGGCCGTGCGCAGCTTGTGCGAGGCTGATGAGGCCCAGCGCAAGGGCTGGGGCATCGCCTTGCTCGGCGGCCAGTACGACGCGGTGCCCGCAGCCTTGGTGCCGTTGATTGGTGCCGCGCTGCAGGCGGCCTGGTCCAGCTGGCTGCTGGCGCTGCCGGAGCCGGAGCTCAAGCCGGCCGGCAGCCTGGCCCAGTGCCCGGCCTGTGGTTCGCCGGCCATGGCCGGGATGGTGCGCAACCGTGGCAAGCACAATGGCCTGCGTTACCTGGCCTGCTCGTTGTGTAGTTGCGAATGGCATGTGGTGCGGGTCAAGTGCGTGTATTGCGAGTCGAGCAAGGGCTTGCGCTACAGCAACCTCGAGGATGATCGTCATGCGCCGGGCAAGGCGCCGCTGCGCGCGGAATGTTGCCCGGGGTGCCAGACCTATCTCAAGCAGAGCTACCTGGAAAACGACGCCGCCGCCGAGCCGCTGGCCGACGATCTGGCCAGCCTGGCGCTGGACATGAGGCTGGACGACGAGGGCTTGCATCGCCTGGCGCCCAACCTGATGCTGGCGCCGGGCTAGGGGGTAATTGTCTACACTGCTACACCGAGTTGCCTTCTTCGCGGGACAAGCCCGCTCCTACAGGGACTGCACTGGCCTCAATGTTGTGCGGTTGCTGTGGGAGCGGGCTTGCCCGCGAAGAGGCCGGAACAGACAACGGATCAGTCATAGGTAGTACCGCATGTCTTCAAGCCTCGCCAGCGACACCCCACGCCTGCCCTCCATCGACACCCTGCTGCGTCACCCCACCTGCCAGCCGTTGCTTGAGCGCCACGGTCGCGATGCCACGCTGGCCACCCTGCGCCAACTGCTCGACGATCTGCGCGAGGCGGCCCGCCTGGGCCAGCTGAGTGCCGTGGAGCTGGCTGCCGAGGTGCTCCTGGGCCGCGCCGGAGAACGCCTGGCCCAGCAGCAACGCAGCCAGGTGCGCCGGGTCTTCAACCTCACCGGCACGGTACTGCACACCAATCTCGGCCGCGCGCTACTGCCCGAGGAAGCGGTCGAGGCCATGCAGACCGCCGCCCGCTACCCGCTGAACCTGGAATTCGACCTGGCCACGGGCAAGCGCGGCGACCGCGATGACCTGATCGAGGGCCTGATCCGCGAGCTTACCGGCGCCGAGGCCGTCACCGTGGTCAACAACAATGCCGCTGCCGTGCTGCTGGCGCTCAACAGCCTGGGCGCGCGCAAGGAGGGGGTGATCTCCCGCGGTGAGCTGATCGAGATCGGCGGCGCCTTCCGCATCCCCGACATCATGGCCCGCGCCGGGGTGAAGCTGCATGAAATCGGCACCACCAACCGCACCCATGCGCGCGACTACGAAGCCGCGATCAACCCGCGTACCGGCCTGTTGATGCGTGTGCACTGCAGCAACTACAGCATCCAGGGCTTCACCACCCAGGTGCCCACTGCCGAGTTGGCGCGCATCGCCCACCAGCATGAGCTGCCGCTGCTCGAGGACTTGGGCAGCGGCAGCCTGCTCGACCTGACCCGCTGGGGCCTGCCGGCCGAGCCGACGGTGCGCCAGGCCTTGGCCGACGGCGCCGATATCGTCACCTTCAGCGGTGACAAGCTACTGGGCGGACCGCAGGCGGGGATCATCGTCGGGCGCAAGGACCTGATCGCCAAGATCAAGAAGAACCCGCTCAAGCGCGCCTTGCGGGTGGACAAGATCACCCTGGCGGCGTTGGAGGCGGTGTTGCAGCTCTACCGCAACCCTGATCGTTTGTCTGAGCGCCTACCCAGCCTGCGCCTGTTGACCCGGCCGCAAGCCGAGATCGCCGCCCAGGCCGAGCGCCTGATGCCGGCCTTGGCGGCACACCTGGGCGGGCAATGGGTGGTCACGGTCGAAGCCACGCTAGGCATGATCGGCAGCGGCAGTCAGCCGGTGGCGCGGTTACCCAGTGCGGCGCTGTGCCTGCGTCCGCAGGTTTCGAAGAAGCTGCGCGGTCGCAGCCTGCATGTGCTGGAGCGCGCCTTGCGCGAATTGCCGGTACCGGTGCTGGGGCGTATCGACGATGACGCCCTGTGGCTCGACCTGCGCCAGCTGGACGACGAACCCCAGTGGCTTGCGCAACTGCCGGCCTTGCAGTTGGGGCCGGTGCAGTGATCGTTGGCACCGCCGGGCATATCGACCATGGCAAGACCGCGCTGCTCCAGGCCCTGACCGGCCAGGCCGGTGATACGCGCCAGGAAGAGCGTGCCCGGGGCATGACCATCGACCTCGGCTACCGCTACGCGGCACTGGCCGAAGGCGCGCCGCTGACAGGCTTCATCGATGTTCCCGGGCACGAGCGTTTTATCCACAACATGCTGGCCGGCGCCCATGGCATCGACCTGGTGCTGTTGGTGGTGGCTGCTGATGATGGCGTGATGCCGCAGACGCGCGAGCACTTGTCGATCATTGAATTGCTCGGCATTCCCCAGGCGTTGGTGGCCATCAGCAAGTGTGACCGGGTGGATCCGGCACGGGTGCTTGAGGTGCAGGCCCAGGTCACAGAGTTGCTGGCACCAGGGCCCTATGCGGGGGCGGCGCAGTTTGTGCTGTCGAGTGTCAGCGGTGAGGGCGTCGAGGCGCTGCGTGAGGCCTTGCTGGCGGCAATGGCCAAGGTGCGCCAGCGCGGTGTGGGCGGTGGTTTTCGCTTGGCGGTGGACCGTGCCTTCGCGGTATCCGGCGCGGGAGTCGTAGTCACCGGCACGGCCTTGGCCGGGCAGGTCAGTGCCGGCGATACCCTGCTGCTCGGCAAGGCCGGCAAACCGGTACGGGTACGCGGGCTGCACGCGCAGAACCAGGCGGCACTGGTGGCCGAGGCCGGGCAGCGGGTAGCGCTGAACATCACCGGGGAGCGGCTGGCGGCCGAGCAGGTGCAGCGTGGCGACTGGCTGCTGCCGGAATGGCTGCATGCGCCGAGCGTGCGGGTCGACATCGACCTGGCCCTGTTGCCGAGCGAGTCCCGTACCTTCGAGCATTTCAGCGCCGTGCATGTGCATTTGGGGACTCAGGACGTCACCGCCCGTGTCGCACTGCTCGAAGGCGAAAGCCTGCGGGCAGGCCAGCGCATGTTTGCCCAGTTGCTGCTCAATGCGCCATTGCAGGCCGTGCATGGCGACCGCCTGGTGCTGCGTGACCAGCGGGCCCAGCGCACCCTGGGCGGTGGCCGGGTGCTCGACCCCTTCGCGCCGAGCCGACAACGGCGCAGCGAGGCGCGTCTGCGCCAGTTGCAGGTACTGCGCGAGGCCGAGGCGCTCGAGCAGGCCCTGCCGGACTTGCTCGAGGCCGCACCGGGCGGGCTCGAACCGCAGCGACTGGAGCGTCAGTTCAATCGTCTGCGCGATACCTGGCAATTGCCGGGGCAGGCGCTGGTGGTCGCTACTCGCCAGGGCCCGTTGCTGTTTGACCGTGGGCAATGGCAGGCGCTCAAGCAGCAGGTGCTGGCGCGTCTGGCGCAGTTCCACGAGCAGGAGCCCGATCAGCTCGGTCCGGACCGTGATCGACTGCGCCGGTATACGGCCTTGCCATTGGAGCGCCCGGCCTTTGTCAGTTTGTTGGATGAAATGTTGGGTGAGGGCGCGCTTAGTAGCAGCGGTCCCTGGTTGCATTTGCCGGCGCACAAGGTGCAGTTGAGCGACGCCGATACCGCTTTGTGGTCGCGGCTGGAGCCGCGCCTGCTGACGGGGGCGTTCGACCCTCCCTGGGTGCGGACCTTGGCCAATGAGGAACAGGCCGGGGAAGCCGAGGTGCGCTTGTTGTTGCGTAAGCTGGCGCGGTTGGGGATGGTGCATCAGGTGGTGCGTGACCTGTTCTACCCGGAGGCGACGCTGAGGCGCATGGCAGAGCTGTTGTTGCAGCAAGCGGCGACATCGCCGATAGTGCAGGTCGCGGCGTTTCGCGATATGTTGGGCATCGGTCGTAAACGCAGTGTGCAGATACTCGAATACTTCGACCGGGTTGGCTTGACCCGCAGGGTGGCCGATCAGCGGTATATCCGCGCTGACAGTGCCCTGGCGCAGTTTCAGGCCAGGTCCTGACGATTTCTAAGGAAGGCAATCGCGCCCGGTGGCGCGGCCGGGCTTCAAACCCGGTTGGGGACGGCAGCCGTTCCTGGGCAGGTTCGACTCCCGCTGCCTTCCGCCATTTTCTTTTTGAACTTAACCGTTCGCGGAATATGCCTGCTTACTTCAAGTGCGTTCTTTAGAGGAACATGATGCCTTGTCGGGTCTTGTTGGCGGCGGTCTAGGTTCTTATCCATTTATCCACGGCTGCAAGTAAATCAAGCCTGCTCTTGCTCTTGCTCTTGCTCTTGCTCTTGTTGTTGTTGTTGTTGTTGTTGTTGTTGTTGTTGTTGTTGTTGTTTCTAAGCGCGCGATAGTTCAGGCGCCGCCAATTGCGACTTCAGGAGGCCGAGCGGAGTTCTTGCGTAGTGGGGCGACGGCCATGGATGGCCGTCGAGCGCTGCGCCCCAGGATGGGGCGTACAGCGCGGTCCCCACGGGAGCAAGAACGGAGCGAGGGGACCCCGGAGCGCAGCGTAGGGGCCGGATGAATGGAGCGAGGATTTTTTGATTTTGATCCTTCAAAAAGGGACCCGCCGTAAGGGCGGAAAGGTGACTATGCGTCGCCATCGCCAATGAATGAGCGTATAACTTTCAAAACCCACGCTCTGAAAGTCAAAGTCAAAGTCAAAGTCAAAGTCAAAGTCGGTCGGCGTGGGTTTCTATAGATGTAAGCGCATTCATTGGCGATGCCGACGCATAGTCACCCTTTCGCCCTTACGGCGAGTCACTTTTTGTCAAACGCGACAAAAAGTAACCAAAAAACGCTGCGCTCCATTCATCCGGCCCTCCGCTACGCTCCGGGTTCCCTCACTCCGGCCTTACTCCCGGGAGGACCGCGCTGAACGCCCCATCCTGGGGCGCAGCGCTTGACGGGCATCCATGCCCGTCACCTCCCTCCGCAAGGCCTGCGTTCGGCCTCCTGAAGTCGCGAGGTTAGCAGCGGCGCCTGGGGGGACGCAGCTGTCGCTAGCGGGGTATGGCATCAGCCTATTGGTCGCCGAAGCCAGAAGCAGAAGCAGAAGCCAGAAGCAGAAGCCATTACTGGTACATATAGCCTCTGGCTCGACCTCGCGCTGGCGCGCTAAAGGCCTGGGCGATCAGGCCCGCTCCCCGCAGAGGTCCAACGCAAACCAATGCTCGGCCGAATCGGCATCCAACCCCGCGCCGAGCAGCGCGAACAGCTTACCCAGTGCCGCTTCGCGGGTCATGCCCCCACCGCTGACCAGCCCGGTGTCACGCAGACGGCTGCCAGCGGCATAGGTGTCGAACACCACCGCGCCTTCCGGACACTGGCTGATGGCGACAATCACCACGCCACCCTGGCGGGCATCATGCAAGGCGTCGAGCAACGCCTGATCGTCGGAAGGCCCCGTGCCACTGCCATAGCACTCCAGCACCAGGCCCTGGACACCGCTATCGAACAGACCGCGCAGATGCTCGGCGCCGAGGCCGGGGAACACTGGCAGCACCGCCAGCTTGACCGGCTGGCGTGGTTGGCGGTAATCCAGGCGTGCCGGGATCGAGGGGGCACGCTCGCTGTCGCGGTGGCGCGGCAGCGCCTTGAAGGCGTCGAACGCCTCGCTGCGCAGCTTCGAGGCACGGCAGCCATGCAGCAATTGGCCGTGGAAGAACAGCTGCACGCCATCCTCCAGTCCGCTTTCGAACAGATTCAGGGCGCCGATCAGGTTGGCCCAGGCATCACTGTCCGGCGCACCAGCTGGCAGCATCGAGCCGGTCAGCAACACCGGTGCCGAGAGGCCCAGCAACAGGAACGACAAGGCCGCAGCGCTGTAGGCCAGGGTATCGGTGCCATGCAGCACCAGCACGCCGTCATGACCGTCACGCTCGACTGCCTCGACAATGGCATCGCGCATCGCCAGCCAGTTGGCTTGCTGCATATTGGCGCTGTCGATCAGCGGGTTCAGCTCACGCAGCGACCATTGCACCTCTGGCGCATCGCCGCAGGCGGAAAAGTGTTCGCGCATGCGCGCTTCGAAGCCACCAGCTGGCGCCAGGCCCTCGGCGGTCTGCAGCATGCCGATGGTGCCACCGGTGTAAAGGACGAGAAGATTCTTGACTGCACGCATGGAAGCATTCCGTAGCGATGTAGCGAAGGAAGAGGCAGCCGCCCGCGAACGGGGCGGCTGTGGCAGGGCAGGGTATCAGTGCTGCGCTGGCGCCGGGGCGGCGGCTTTGTCAGCGGCTGTTGCAGCCTGTGCGGTGGCCGGCCAGGCAGCGCGGTCCAGGTCCAGGTCGGCGAACTTGCTGGAATCGAACACCGGTTGCTTGATGCCCGCCTTGCGCTGGTCGTCGTAGTCGCGCATCACGCGCAGGCCGACCTTGAACAGCAAGGCCAGGGCGATCAGGTTGACGAACGCCAGGCAGGTCATGGTGATGTCGGCGAAGGCGAATACGGTCGACAGGTCCTGCATCGAACCCCAGATCACCAGCGCCAGTACCAGGCCGCGGAAGGTCATCAGCACGGCACGGTTGCGGCTGAGGAACTGCAGGCTGTTCTCGCCCAGGTAGTAGTTGTAGAGGATGCAGGTGAAGACGAACAACGACAGCGCGACGCTGACGAACACTCGGCCCCAGTCACCGACCACCGCAGCCAGCGAGTTCTGGGTCAGGACGATGCCATCGCCTTCGAAGCCCGGGGTGTAGAAGCCCGACAGCAGGATCAGCAGCGCGGTGCAGGTGCAGATCACGAAGGTGTCGAGGAACACGCTGAACGCCTGGACCACGCCCTGGGCGCCCGGGTGCTTCACGGCAGCCACGGCGGCAACGTTCGGCGCGCTGCCCAGGCCAGCTTCGTTGGCGAACACGCCACGCTTCACGCCCATGACGATGGCGCTGCCGAGCAGGCCGCCGAACGCCGGGTCGAGGCCGAAGGCGCTCTTGAAGATGGTTTCCAGCATGGCTGGCACGTGTTCGATCTGGGTGCCGATCACGTACAGGGTCACGCCGATGTAAGCCAGGGTCTTGACCGGTACCAGCAGGTCGGACACCGCGGCGATGCGCTTGATGCCGCCGATGAAGGTAATGGCCAGGAGCACGGCGAGGACGATGCCGGTGTGCTTGGGATCGAAGGCAAAAGCGTTCTGCAGCGAGTGGGTCACGGTGTACGACTGCAGGCCGATGAAGGCGAAGCCGTAGGTGACCAGCAGCAGGATCGAGAACACGATCGCCATGCTTTTCAGCTTCAGGCCGTGCTCGATGTAGTACGCCGGGCCGCCGCGGTACAGGCCATCGCCATCGGCGCGCTTGTAGACCTGGGCCAGGGTGCATTCGAAGAAGCTGCTGGCCATGCCGACCAGGGCGGTGACCCACATCCAGAACACCGCGCCTGGGCCGCCGAGGGTCACGGCGATACCGACACCGGCGATGTTACCGGCGCCGACGCGACCGGCCAGGCTCAGCATCAGGGCCTGGAACGAGCTCAGTTGGCCTGCCTGGCCGCGAAGGGATTCCTTGAACACACCGAACATGTGGCCGAAGTGACGGAACTGGACGAACCGAGAGCGGATGGTGAAGTAACCGCCGAGTCCGACGATCAGCACGATGAGGAGTTTCCCCGAAAGGAAATCGTTGAGTGCTTCGAGCATTGAAAAATGACCTCGATTCTTATTCTTCGCGTGGAAAGACCAGCGGACGGCAGGCGCACCGCTATTCATTGGGGGCGCATGGTTGGCCATGACAACTATGGTTACAATTTCGCGTGTTGCTCCGTTTTGGTGCGACTTGATGCTAGACTGGCATCACTCGCATCATCTGGACCCGCGTATCATGGGCGATCAATTCGCTATCAACCTCAAATTGGCCTGCAGCCACTACCGCTCTATCTCAGAGGTTTGCCGGCAGCTGTCGATCAACCGGGCTCAATTCAACAAGTACTTGAGCGGCCAGAGCCGGCCGACGGCGTACAACCTCAAGCGCATTGGCGACTTCTTCGGCGTCGAGGATTACGAACTGGGCCTGCCGCCCGAACAGTTCGCCCGCCTGATCGGCGCGCGCAATCCCGAGCAGCGTGCCAGTCAGCAGGACGACCCGATCAGCGAGCTGTTCAAGCCACTGCATAAAGAAGCTGGCAACCTGTCGCGTTATTGCGGTTACTACTTCGAGTATTCCAACTGCATGTCGGTGCCTGGGTCGATCCTGGTGTCGCTGGTGCACCTGTGGGAAGAGCGCGGCAGTTTCCTGTTCGAGCGCCAGGAGCGGCAGGAGCGCGGCATCGGTAACGATCAGCACGCCGAAGTGCGCTGCCGTTACCTGGGCGCGGCGTTCCAGTTGCAGGACCGGATGTTCCTGATCGACTACGAGTCGCTGACCCTGAACGAGATGAGCCAGACCATTCTCATCCCCAGCTTCAAGAGCCGGATCAGCCGGCTCAATGGCCTCAAGACTGGCGTGTCGAGTGGTGACCGGCGCAACCCGGCCTGCACTCGGGTGGTGTGGGAGTACCTGGGGGAAGAGATCAATCGCATCAATGCCTTCCGCCAGATAAAACTGTACCGGCCGGATGACCCTCGGATCGACGACGATATCCGCGACCGCCTGAGTGCGGGCATGGTCAGCAACGGCTTGTTCGAGATCGAGTAGGCGCATCAATGTGAGCGGATTTACCGGGGCGCTGAAACGCCGCGAAGCCAATGATGCGTTGGCTGGCACCGGCTGCGCCGGTGTTCGCGGGCAAGCCCGCTCCCACAGGGATCGCTCCGACCTCAAGCCATGCGCTACGCCTGTGGGAGCGGGTTTCCCCGCGAAGCAAGCGCGCCAGTGTTCGCGGCTGAAGCCGCTCCCACAGGGATCGCATCAGATCGAGGTGAGGGGTAAGGGCAGTGGCGGCGATATTCCTGTTCAATCGAGCATGAACGCCGCCACCGCCGCGGCCACCTGATCCGCCACCTCCGGCCGCTCGCGCAAGTGCGCGGCAATGCCGTGGTCGCAGTCGGTCAGCATCAGGCATTCCACATGGGGTGCCGGTACCGAGCGCAGCAGTGTATGGGTGACTTCTTCCGGGATCGGACTGTATCGCTCAACACCCGCTAGTCGTCGGGTTCCCGCCGAAGTACCCGGCCCCTGGCCATGCACTTTCGAGTTGAGCCCGTCGTATTCGCCAATCACCAACAGTACCCGGCCCTGGAACTGGCGCAGGAACCCATAGCTGTCGCAATCGAGGAAGGCGAATGGCTTGCGGATGGCCGCCGTGAACGCCGGGCCGAACGGCGCGGTGTGGGCCGCGTCGGGGTAGACCGCCGGGCAGATCAGCACCAGCTTGCGCACCTGTGGCCGTTGGGCCGCCAGCTTGAGCGCGAGGGCGCCGCCCAGGCTATGGCCGATCACGGTGTCGCTGCGGTCGTCGAGGTGCTGGTGAAAACGCAGGGCCTCCTGCAGGTTGCTGGCCAGCGAGGCATCCTTGGCCCCTGGTTCGCTCGCCTGGCTGTGCCCGGACAGGTTGCCTGCAAGTGTGCCGATGCCCTGTTGCTGCAAGCGATACAGCAGTGGGTTGAGGCGGGTGAAGTCCGAGCGCGCGCCGCCGATGACGAATGCGGCTGGTGCACGTTCAGGCGCTGCCAGCAGCAGGCGCGCCTGTTGGCGGTAGCCGTCGAAACCTTCCTCGATGAACCGTTCGGCACCGGGGGCGGGCTCGTTGTATTGCCAGTGATCGCGTTGCGGGAGGATCGACTCGTTGTCCATGCGCGTCTCCTAGAACATCCAGGACGCAGTATAAGTAGCTGGTGACAAAGGCGGAACAGTGCAAAGGGGAGGGCAAATCGACGCGCAGAGGGCGGATTGCCGGGCCTGCGTTGGACTTCCCCTGTAGGAAACAGCAAAATGGCCGCTTCCTCCTTCGACCTGAGCGGACCTGTTGACTCTATGCGTATGCGCCTGATGCTGTTGGGTGGTGGCAATGCCCTCGGGCAAGCGCTGATTCGCCTCGGAGCCGAGGAAGACATCGCCTTCCTGGCGCCGCGTCCGCCGGAGCACGGCTGGGACCCGGCCAGCCTGACCCTGTTGCTCGACGAGCAGCGTCCCGACGCGGTGATCAACCTCGCCTACTACTTCGACTGGTTCCAGGCCGAGGGAGTCAGTGAACAGCGCCTGGAGCAGCAGGAGCGCGCGGTGGAGCGGCTTGCCGAGCTGTGCCAGCACCACGAAATGATCCTGGTGCAGCCGTCCAGCTATCGGGTATTCGATGGCTCGCGCGCCACGGCCTACAGCGAGAAGGACGAGCCGGTGCCGCTTGGCCTGCGCGGCCAGGCACTTTGGCGCATCGAGCAGAGCGTGCGCGCCACTTGCCCGCAGCACGTGCTGCTGCGTTTCGGCTGGCTGCTGGATGAAAGCCTCGATGGCGCCCTCGGCCGCTTCCTGACCCGTGCCGAGCAACCCCAGGAACTGCTGTTGGCCGATGACCGGCGTGGCAATCCGACGCCGGTGGACGACGCTGCGCGGGTGATCCTCTCGGTGCTCAAGCAGCTCGATTGCCAGGCGCCGCTGTGGGGCACCTACCATTACGCCGGCAACGAGGCCACCACGCCGCTGGCGCTGGGCCAGGCGATCCTCGCCGAGGCCGGGCAGTGGCGCAAGCTGGCGGTGCAGGCGCCGACCGCCCAGGCCCACGCCGCGCGTCCGGACGCCAGCGAAGAGCCGCAGCACGCGGTGCTGGCCTGCAAGAAGATCCTTCACACCTTCGGCATCAAGCCGCGTGCCTGGCGCGCCGGTTTGTCGCCCCTACTGGACCGTTTCTACCGACATGGCTGACGCCCCCATCCTGATCACCGGCGGTGCCGGCTTCATTGGCTCCCACCTGTGCGATGCGCTGCTGGATAAAGGCTACGCGGTACGCGTGCTCGACGACCTGTCGACCGGTAAACGCGACAACCTGCAACTGGGCCACCCACGCCTGGAACTGCTCGAGGGCGATGTCGCCGACGCGGCATTGGTCGCGCGCGCCGCCGCTGGTTGCCAGGCCGTGGTGCACCTGGCTGCGGTCGCCTCGGTGCAGGCGTCGGTGGAAGATCCGGTCAAGACCCACCAGAGCAACTTCATCGGCACCCTCAACGTCTGTGAAGCCATGCGCTTGAATGGTGTGCGCCGCGTGCTGTTCGCCTCCAGCGCGGCGGTGTACGGCAACAATGGCGAAGGCCAGTCGATTGCCGAGGACACGCCCAAGGCGCCGTTGACCCCCTACGCCGTGGACAAGCTGGCCAGCGAGCAGTACCTGGACTTCTACCGCCGCCAGCATGGGCTGGAGCCGGTGGTGTTCCGCTTCTTCAATATCTTCGGGCCGCGCCAGGACCCATCCTCGCCGTACTCGGGCGTCATCAGCATCTTCTGCGAGCGTGCCGTCAATGGCCGGCCGATCACCGTGTTCGGTGATGGTGAGCAGACTCGTGACTTCCTGTATGTCGGTGACCTGGTGCAGGTGATGATCCAGGCGCTGGAGCAAGACGCAGTGGAAGAGGGCGCGGTAAATATCGGCCTGAACCAGGCGACTTCGCTCAACCAGTTGCTCAAGGCACTGGAGCAGGTGGTCGGCAGCCTGCCGACGGTCAGCCATGGCCCGGCGCGCTCTGGTGATATCCGCCACTCGCGGGCGGACAACGCACGGTTGTTGGCGCGTTTCGCGTTCCCCAAGCCGACACCCTTCGTCGAAGGCCTGGCGCGGCTGCTGGGCAAGGCCTGAGTCTCCAGCGCGGGCTGGAGCGGCCTTGCGCCGCGAAAGGGCTGCAAAGCGGCCCCGGCGACCTGTGCTCAACACTGAATCCTGGGGCTGCTACGCAGCCCTTTCGCGGCGCAAGGCCGCTCCTTGTATCTCGACTTTCGCCTCCCTAGAGGCGAAAGTTCTCGACTGATCATCGAGGGAAGGCCTTGAAGCAGAGCCGCTCCAAGGGCATCAAGCCCGCACTGTAGATAACGCTCTGGTCTTCCAACCCCACTCGACGAGTTCGAACGGTATCTAGTGCCCGCCCCCGGCGTGAGCACGCATTAACAAGGTTGAACTGAGTGTAGGGTGATCGACTTTCGTAGTTTGAAGGAGGAGATCATGTCCGTCTTTGTTGGCGTTGATGTCGCCAAAAAATCTTTCGACATTGCCATCCCGCTCCCCAATGGCAAGATGCGCACCAAAGCCAAGCTGTCCAATGATCCTGGAGGGTTCAGGCAGTTTAGCGACTGGCTTGAGCGCCATGCTGAACCAGGCGCCTGGATTGTTATGGAGGCTACAGGCATCTATCACGAAGCGCTGGCCGAGCACTGTCACAACCAAGGTTATCGGGTGTGCATTCTGAACCCGGCGGTGATTGCGAAATTCGCTGACGTGGAGCTTCGGCGCGTCAAAACAGATAAGGCTGACGCCAAAGTCATTGCTGCCTATGGCCAACAAAAGGCTGTCTCGCTTCGCCAGTGGGAGCCTGAGCCCCCTGCGCAGCGCCGCTTGCGTGCTCTGGTGCGGCGACTGGACGACCTCAAGGAAATGCGCCAGATGGAGCAGAATCGTTTGGATGTCGCACTAGATGCGGTACAGCAGTCGATTCAAGACGTAATCGGGCACATCAACGAAGAGCTGGAAAAGACCAGGAAGGCCATCGAGCAGACGATCGATGATGATCCAGACCTGCGCAAGCGACGTGAGCTGATTACCTCGATTGATGGTTTGGGTGACACCACTGCTACGTTGCTGCTCGCCGAACTGGGCGATCCACTGAAATACCAAAGCCCTTCTGCGATTGTCGCGTTTTCAGGCTTAAACCCAGTGGTGCAGCAATCGGGAGAGTTCATAGGTAAGAGCACTATTTCGCGTACAGGCGCCTCAAGGCTGCGTGCAGGCTTGTGGATGTCAGGCACTGTCTCAATCAGACATAACCCTGTTGTGAAGGAACTGGCAGAGCGGTTGAGCAGCCGGCACAAAGCTTACAAACAGATCGTCTGCGCGGCGATGCGCAAGCTGCTGCACCTGGTTTACGGGGTGGTGAAGTCGGGGATACCGTTTGACCCCAAAATCCCTCTTGCGGGGTGAGGGTCAAGACGGTATCTACAGGGGGCGCGTATGGTCGAGTATCACCCATGCCGCACCACTCGCCGCCGGCAATTCTCCGGGCCCAGCACCCGCCCATCCTTGGCCCTTACCTGTAGCGTCTCCAGGGGTTGTTCGCGATCATCCACCAGCTGCGAGCGTGTCTCTCCCGCCTCGAACAGAAATCGCTCCCCCCACTGACGCAAGCCGACCACGATCGGAAACACCGACCGCCCCTTCTCCGTCAGCACGTATTCCTTGTAGGCACTGCCATCCGAGGCAGGTTGCTGTGCCAGCAGGCCAGCCTCCACCAGCAGCTTCAGCCGCGAGGCGAGGATGTTTTTCGCCAGCCCCAGGTTTTTCTGCAGCTCACTGAAGCGCCGCAGCCCGTCGAAGGAGTCGCGCAGGATCATCAGCGCCCAGCGATCGCCGAGTACCTCCAGTGCGCGAGCCACCGGGCATTGTTGATTGTGGTCATCGAGCATCGTCTGTCTCCAGTCAATCTGGTTGCAGATTAAAACTAGTTTTGCTAGAAATCCACTTTGTGGTTTTAAATTGAAACCAGTTTGACGAGGTAGTCCTGATGACCTGCCGTTGCGTGCCCCCTCAATCGCTCAGCCCTGGCCTGACCCTGTTGCTGGCGACAGCTTGCGCCCTGGCCGTTGCCACCGTGTACCTGGCCCAGCCGTTGCTGGGCTCGATGGCGGTCAGCTTCGGTATCGACCCCGCCCATGCCGGCCTGGTGGTTGGCGCGACCCAGGCGGGCTACGCCCTGGGCTTGGTGTTGATCGTGCCGCTGGGTGATCTGTTCGACCGCCGTCGTCTGATCCTCGGCCAACTGCTGCTGGCGGCCATGGCCTTGCTGGCCGTGGCGCTGGCCGCGCAGTGGGCGATGCTGCTCGGTGCCGTGGCCCTGGTCGGGCTGGTGGCGGTAGTCGTGCAGGTGCTGGTGGCGCATGCCGCCACCCTGGCCAGCCCGGCGCAGCAAGGCCAGGCCGTGGGCACAGTCACCAGCGGCGTGGTGCTGGGGATCCTGCTGGCCCGCTTGATCTCGGGGCTGGTGGCCGACTGGCTGGGCTGGCGCAGTGTCTACTTCGGCGCCGCCGCGCTGACGTTGCTGATGGTCGGGCTACTGGCCTGGCAGCTTCCCGCCGCTCGGTCGCAGGGCCGACGGCAAGGGTACTGGACGCTGCTGGGCTCGGTGTTTGACCTGTACCGACACGACCGGCTGTTGCGCCAGCGTGGCTTGCTCGCGTTGCTGGTGTTTGCCGCTTTCAGTGTGCTCTGGAGCGCGATGGTGCTGCCGTTGAGCGGCGCACCGCTGGCCCTTGATCACACCCAGGTCGGCCTGTTCGGCCTGGCCGGGGTCGCTGGCGCCCTGGCGGCGTCGAGGGCCGGGCGTCTGGCCGACCAGGGGCAGGGGCGGCGCACCACTGGCCTGGCGTTGGGGTTGCTGACGGGGTCATGGCTGCCGACTGCGTTTCTCGAGCAATCGCTGGTGGCACTGGTGATCGGCGTGGTGTTGCTCGACTTGGCGGTGCAGGCGGTGCATGTCACCAACCAGAGCCTGCTGTTGGCAGGACGACCCGAGCGGGCCAGCCGCTTGATCGGCGCTTACATGTGCTGCTATTCGCTGGGCAGTGGACTGGGCGCCGTGGCGGCGACCTGGGTGTACGGGCAGTGGGGATGGCCGGCGGTGTGCGGGCTGGGGGCGGGGATCAGTGCCTTGGCCTGGGGCTGCTGGTGGTTTCAGCAGCCCCATGGACGCCAGTAGGGTGGGCGTCCATGGGCAGGCGTTGAATCAGAACTTGTAGCCGATACCGACCATGTAGACCCAGGGGTCTACATCCACATCGACCTTGGTCTTGCCGACGCCCAGGGCGCTTGGGCCGTTGATGCTGGCCTTGGTGTCGATGTCGACGTACCAGACCGCGGCGTTGACCAGCAGTTTGTCGGTGATCATGTAGTCCATGCCCAACTGGCCGGCGAAGCCGATCGAGTCCTGCAGTTTCATGTTGCTGAAGCCCTGCTGCTTGCGGGTGCTGCTCAGCTCTTCATCGAAGAACAGGGTGTAGTTGATACCCACGCCAGCGTAGGGCTGGAACTTCGAGGACGGCTCCATCGGGTAGTACTGCAGCGACAAGGTCGGTGGCAGTTGCTTGATGTCGGCCAGCTTGCCATCCAGGCCAGGGCCAAGGCCCTTGACGCCTACGGTGTGCTTGAACGGCGTGGCGGCCAGCAGCTCGAGGCCGATATGATCGGTGAGCATGTAGGCGAAGGCCAGGCCCAGCTGGGTGTCGCTGTCCAGGGTTGCCTTGGTGCCCGAGACCTTGGCGCCGTCGAGCTTGATGTCGCCGCTGTTTTCGTTTGGCGCGGTGGTGATGGCGCCGGCACGGAGGATGAAATCCCCCGCCTGGTGGGCGTGGGCAACAGGGGCTGCAAGCGCCAACGCGACGAGCGAGGCACCGAGCAAGGACTTGTTCATGGAAGCTCCCAGAGGACGTGAGTAATCGAGTAGTCCAATGGTACGAAGCTGACTAAACAGAAAGTTTGACCCAGCTCAACGAAGCCGCGCTATCGGGGTGACGCAGTGCTCACTTTAACTCATAAGCGTAGATTTTTTCTGCTTCCATCTGGTAGCCGGCATCCGCCAGTTCGCTGCTGCTGGCCTTGACCTGCAGCGTGCCCTCGATCCAGTAGGGCTGGTACAGGTCTTCGATGCGCACGCCCATCTCGCTGAAGATGTGCACGATCTGGTTCGAGGGTGGCGGTGGCACGTGGATGCAGGCGCCGTAGTAAGGCACCAGGAGGAACTCGGTGGTACGGCCTTCGTCACTCACCTCCAGCGGCACGATGTAGCCGGGGATTTTCACCGCCTGGCCGTCCAGGGCCTTCACCACCGGAGCGTTGGGCGCTTGCTGGCGCGCGGCGGGTGCCGCCTCGGCCGACAGTGCGTCGCTGATCTGCGACAGGTCGTGCAGGGGCGTGAGCTGCGGTGGAATGATCGGGGCACCCTCGGGGATCAGGGCGGGCCAGTCCAGTTCGCGAGGCTCGGCGGCCCAGAGCGGCAACGAAGCCATGAGCATGATCGTGAGCAGGGCATACCGAACGATCGGTGTTGCCTTCTTCGCGGGTGAACCCGCTCCTACAGGAGGCGAGGCGATCCCTGTGGGAGCGGGTTTACCCGCGAAGAGGGCGGTAAGGTCTAGGGTCATGTCTGTCTCTTAAAGATGAATCGACAAACCATCGGCCAATGACTGCCGGTAGGCGCGCCAGGCCGGCACGCTGCCCATCAGCAGCGCCGCGCCGAGGATGATCGCCAGCAGCGTCCATTCGTGGGCGCTGGGCCATGCCAGAGGCAGATACAGCCCGTAGTTGGCCTGCACATAGCCCTGGGCCAGGGCTATGCCCGCATACAGCAGCCCCAGCCCGGCAGCGACGCCGGCCAAGGCCAGGGCCAGCGCCTCGAGCACCAGCAGCCCGGCGATATGCCAGGGTCGCGCGCCCACCGAGCGCAGGATGGCCATTTCCCGGCGGCGTTCGTTGAGGCTGGTGAGGATCGCCGTGAGCATGCCGATCAAGCCGGTCAGCACAACGAACAGCGATACCACGAACAACGCCTGTTCGGCGGTGCCCATCAGGCTCCACAGCTCCTGCAGGGCCACGCCCGGCAGGATTGCCAGCAAGGGCTCGCCACGGAACTCGTTGATTTCGCGTTGCAGGCTGAAGGTGGCGATCTTGTTGTTCAGGCCGAGCATGAAGGCAGTGATGGCCGTGGGTTGCAGGTCCATGGTGCGCGCCTGCTCGGCGCTGATGCGCCCGGCGCCGCGGGCCGGCACGCCGTTGTGCCAGTCGATGTGGATCGCTTCCATGCCGCCCAGGCTGATGTGCAAGGTGCGGTCCACCGGGGTGCCGGTGCGCTTGAGCACGCCGACCACGGTGAAGGGCTTGTCGTCGTGCTTGACCAGGCTGATGGCGGCGACACCATGGGCCAGCACCAACCGATCGCCGAGCTTGTAGTGCAGCGCCTCGGCGACTTCGGCGCCCAGCACTACCTCGAAGGGGTCGTCGGCGAACGGACGGCCCTGGCTCAGTTCAAGGTGCTGACGGCGACCGTACTGGTAATGGCTGAAGTAGTCGCCGGTGGTGCCCATCACCCGGTAGCCGCGGTGCGAGTCGCCCAGTGAGATGGGGATCGCCCACTTCACCCGGGGATCCTGGGCGTAATGCTGGTAGCTGTCCCAACGGATATTGTTGGTGGCATTGCCGATGCGGAACACCGAGTACAGCAACAGGTTCACCGAGCCCGAGCGCGCGCCGACGATCAGGTCGGTGCCGCTGATGGTGCTGGCGAAGCTGGCGCGGGCCTCAGTGCGCACGCGTTCCACCGCCAGCAGCAGGCACACCGACAAGGCGATGGCGAATGCGGTGAGCAGGGCGGTGAAGCGGCGGTTGGCCAGGCTGGCCAGGGCAAGGCGGAACAGGTACATCAGGCCTCCCGAGGCGTGGCGGCGCGGTTGAGTTCGGCCAGGGACAGGTGGCGGTCGAACAATGGCGCCAGGCTCTGGTCGTGGCTGACGAACAGCAGGCTGGCACCGGCCGCCCGGCATTCGTCGAACAGCAGGCGGATAAAGGCCTCGCGGTTATCGGCATCGAGCGCCGAGGTGGGCTCGTCGGCGATCACCAGCTCCGGCTGGCCGATCAGCGCGCGAGCGGCGGCTACCCGTTGCTGTTGGCCGATCGACAGGCTGTCGGCGCGGCGTGCGAGCAACGCCGGATCATCCAGGCCAAGGTGGGCCAGCAACTGGGCGGCGGCCCGGTCGATACTGCCATGGCGTTGGCCGGCCCGTGTCGCCCGGCTTTTCGAGAAGCGACAAGGCAGCTCGACGTTCTCGCGCACCGAGAGAAACGGCAGCAGGTTGAACTGCTGGAAAATGTAGCCGGTATGATCGACCCGGAAGCGGTCGCGCGCACCCTGGCCCAAGCTCGCCAAGTCCTGGCCGAGCAGGTGGATGCTGCCCTGGCCTGGGCGGTTGACGCCGCCGAGCAGGCCCAGCAGGGTAGTCTTGCCACTGCCGCTGGGGCCCTTGAGGAACAGCGCTTCGCCGGCCTCCAGGCGCAGTGCCGGAATATCCAGCAGCGGCGCCTGGTCGGGCCAGGCGAACACCAGGTCACGCAGTTCGATCAGCGCCTGGCTCATTCAGAAGTCGACCACGGCCTTGGCGGGCGTTGCATCCAGGCCTTTCTGGCCGTTCGGGCCGATCAGTTGCACAGTGATCTTCTGGGTTTGCGGGAAGGTCTTGAAAAACGGTGCGAGGTCGATGCGGGTGAGCTTGTCGGGGTTGGCGCAGGTCAGTTGGTAGTGGGCGTCGACGTCGGCGTGCTGATGGCCGTGGGCTTGCTTGGCGCTGGCCTCGAACAGTGGGCTCTCCAGTTCCTGGTTTTCTTCCGTGCAACCGGCGGCCTGGTCCAGGCCGAACAGCTTCAGCGGTTGTTCCAGCTGCTGGCGGGCAGCGTTGACCTTGGTTTTGTCGGCATCGGTGCTGGCCGCGTGCTCGAAGCCCACCAGGTTCATCGCCGGGCTATCCAGCCCCAATTCGAGGGTGTTGCCGTCGAGCACCACGTTGAGCTTGGCCACGCCGTGCTCGTGGGCGCCGAGGCTATCGTGATCATGGTCGTCGTGGGCATGGGCCACGGCCAGGGGCAGCAGGGCGAAGGGCAGGGCGAGCAACAGACGACGCATGGGCGACTCCACAGGCGGCTTGGATTGATTTGGTAATGTTATAACAACTTTTATTTGCGCCGCCAGCCTGCCTGGCGCAGGTTTCATGTTCGTGGGAGCATGGCTGCATTCAAGCCCGGGATCGAGGAAAACAGCGTGAGAATTCGTGGACAGATCGGTGACTGGCCGGTGGACCTGACTATCGAGCTGGCGCCTGATGAGTGGGCGCAGCTTGGGCATCGGCTGGCGGCGCCGGCCGTGGTCGAGGCCGTTCAGGCCAGCGCCGGTCCGGCGCCGCGCCAGGATGATGGGCAGTGGCTGGCCGCGCGCGAGGTACTGCGCCAGGCGGGGCACATGAGTGGGCCGGAGTTGCTGGAGCGTCTGGAAGGGCTGGCGGGCAGCGTCGCGGCAGGCAAGCGATTGCTGGTGCGCTTGCGCCACAGCAGCGAGGTGAAGGTGCAAAGTGGCGTGGATGCGCCGGTGTATCACTGGGTGGGATGAGGGGCCGCTGTGCGGCCCTTTCGCGGCACAAGGCCGCTACAGGGGGCGGCCGTCTGTAGGAGCGGCCTTCTGCCGCGAAAGGGCTGCAAAGCAGCCCCAACAACCTCAGAACAGCGCAGCGGACAGCTTGCGACGGTACACGCCGACCAGCGGATGCTCGTTGCCGAGCAGTTCGAACACCTGCAGCAAGGCTTTCTGCGGCAAGCCATTCTCATAACCGCGATTGCGCTGGAACAGCTTCAGCAGCCCGTCCAGCGCCGCTTCATATTGCTGGCGCGCCAACTGCTGGATGCACAGCTGGTAGGCGGCTTCATCGTCCTGCGGGTTCTGCGCCAGGCGGCTTTTCAGCTCGGCGGCTTCCGGTAGCGTGGCGGCCTGGCGCAGGAAGGTCAGCTGGGCCTTGGCGCCGGCCAGGGCGGCCTTGTGCTCGTCGGTCTTGACCGCGTCCAGCACCACCTGGGCCTCGCCCAGTTCACCGCGCTCGGCCAGGCAGCGGGCATACAGAATCAGTGCCTCGGCGTTGCTGTTGTCTTCACCCAGCAGCACCTGCAGCAGGGCTTCGGCTTCGCTGAAGCGGCTTTCGGCGAACAGCGCCTTGGCCTGTTCCAGCGGCGCGGCGACAGGCGCGGCGGGCATCTGCACGTGGGGCTCGAGCATGGCACGGATGGCTGATTCGGGCTGGGCGCCGGCAAAGCCGTCGACTGGCTGGCCGTCCTTGAACAGCACCACGGTCGGCAGGCTGCGGATGCCGAACTGGGCCACCACCTGCTGCTCGACGTCGCAGTTGATCTTGGCCAGCAGCAGCTCGCCCTGGTAGCCCTCGGCGATCTTCGCCAGCAGCGGCATCAGCGCCTTGCATGGCGCGCACCACTCGGCCCAGAAGTCCACCAGCACCGGCTTGTGGAAGGAGTTCTCGATGACCAGCTGCTGGAAGGTGGCATCTGTGGCATCGAAGATGTACGGCAGGCTTGTGTTAACAGGGACTTGGCTCATCGTGACTCTCGCAAACGTGAATGCCCCCACTATAAAGGCTCGCGACTGGCGTGGTACAGGCTGACCCGGCGGAATTCGTGCGGCTCGGCCAGGTCCGGCAGGGTCAGTGCCTCGAGCACCCCGAGCGGGCGATATAGCGGGTGGCTGAAGTCGCGGACCCGCGAATCGGCGACCAGTGCCTCGCGGCCGCGGCTGAGAAACGCGTCCAGCAGCGGCAGGTTGGCGCGGTCGTACAGCACATCGGCCACCAGGATCAGGTCGAAGCGGTCGGCCTCGGCGAAGAAATCGCGGCTATAGCCCAGTTCGACACCGTTGAGCGCCGCATTGGCGCGGCAGGCGTCGAGGGCCAGCGGGTCGAGGTCGCAGGCCACCACCTCCCGCGCGCCGGCATGGGCGGCGGCGATCCCGGCAATGCCCGAGCCGGCGCCGAAATCCAGCACCCGCTTGCCGCGCACCCACTGCGGCTGCTGCGCCAGGTAGCGCGCCATGGCCAGGCCGCTGGCCCAGCAGAAGCTCCAGTAGGGCGGCTCTTCGAGGATGCGCCGGGTTTCTTCGCTGCTGAACGCCCGGTCCATGTTCTGATCGTCGATCAGCCAAAGCTTCAGCTCGCAGTCGGGCAGTTCGCTGACCACCAGCCGCGCTTCGCCGATCAGGCTGCCGAGGGCCTGTTGCAGGGCGTGCGGCGCCATTTATGGCGCCTTTTCGAAGCGCAGCGGGCCGGTGGCCTGGGTCTGGGCCTGGGCAATGCGCACTGGCTGCAGGTGCAGGATCAACTGGCCGGAGCGGCTGGCGCGGCCACGCAGTTCGACCCGGGCACCGGCGGGGAAGGCCTCGGGGTTGAAGCGCAATTGGTAGGGCAGGGCCTGGCCGGTGCCGGTCAGATTGCTGCTGGCCAGCAGGCGTTGCGGGCGGCCACGTTCGTCGATGACCAGCAGGGCCAGCTCGACGTCGGCGCCGGCGGGGATGTCCATCAGGGTGCCGCTGAGTTCACGCTGGTAGGCCGGCAGTGGCCCCAGGGGCTGGGCTTTCTTCGCTACTTTGGCCGGCGTGGGCGCTGGAGTCTGTTCGGGCTTGGGCCGGTCGCTGCCGCAGGCGGTGAGCAGGGCGACGCAGCACAGCACGGCGAGCGCTCGATAGTGCATGGGATGATCCTTCACGGGCAGATTTGCATGGATGGTAAACCCTTTGGCTTGTCTTGCCAGTGCAATGCGCTACCATGGCCCTCCCTTTTTTTGTTGCCTGCCACCATGCACTGTCCCTTTTGCGGTGCCAACGACACCAAGGTCATCGACTCGCGGCTGGTCGCCGAGGGCGAACAGGTGCGTCGCCGCCGTGAGTGCGTCGCCTGCGGCGAGCGCTTCACCACCTTTGAAACCGCCGAGCTGGTCCTGCCCCGGCTGATCAAGCAGGACGGTACCCGCCAACCGTTCGACGAAGACAAACTGCGTGCCGGCATGCAGCGCGCGCTGGAAAAGCGCCCGGTCAGCGTCGAGCGCCTGGAAGCGGCGCTGGCGCATATCAAGAGCCGCCTGCGCGCTACCGGCGAGCGCGAGGTGAAGTCGCTGGTGGTCGGCGAGATGGTCATGGCCGAGCTGCGCAAGCTCGATGAAGTCGCCTATATCCGTTTCGCCTCGGTCTACCGGCGCTTCCAGGACCTCGACGAATTCCGCGAAGAAATCGACCGCCTGGCCCGCGAGCCAGCCAAAGAGTAGACATGTCCAGCCAAGCCATTCTCGACGCCCACTACATGGCCCGGGCCGTGGAACTGGCCCGCAAGGGCCTGTACAGCACCCACCCCAATCCGCGCGTAGGCTGTGTGATCGTGCGCGACGGCGAGGTGGTCGGCGAGGGCTGGCACATGCGTGCCGGCGAGCCGCACGCCGAGGTGCATGCCCTGCGCCAGGCCGGTGAGCGCGCCCGTGGCGCCTGCGCCTATGTGACCCTCGAACCCTGCAGCCACCATGGCCGCACGCCGCCGTGCGCCGAGGCGCTGGTCAAGGCCGGCGTGGCGCGGGTGGTGGCGGCCATGCAGGACCCCAATCCGCAGGTGGCTGGCAATGGCCTGCGCCGCCTGCGCGACGCTGGCATCGAGGTCGCCAGCGGTGTGCTCGAGGCCGAGGCTCGCGCGCTCAACCCGGGGTTCCTCAAGCGCATGGAACAGGGCCTGCCGTTCGTGCGCGCCAAGCTGGCCATGAGCCTGGACGGCCGCACTGCCATGGCCAACGGCGAGAGCCAGTGGATCACCGGCCCGGCGGCGCGGGCCGCGGTGCAGCGCTTGCGCGCCCGCTCCAGCGTGGTGCTGAGCAGCGCCGAGAGTGTGCTGTTCGACAAGGCCCGGATGACCGTGCGCGCTGATGAGCTGGGTCTGGATGAGGCATCCACCGCCTTGGCCCTGTCGCGGCCACCGCTGCGCGTGCTGGTCGACGGACGCCTGCGCCTGCCGCTGGATGCGCCGTTCTTCCAGGCCGGGCCGGCGCTGGTGGTTACCGCCGCGAGCGACGATCCGCGCTACGCTGCCGCTGGTCATGAATTGCTGCGCTTGCCCGGCGCGGACGGTCGCGTCGACCTGGCGGCCCTGCTGCAGGCCCTGGCCGCGCGTGGCGTCAACGAAATCCTGCTGGAGGCCGGTGCCGGCCTGGTCGGTGCCTTCGCCCGCCAGGGCCTGGTCGACGAGTACCAGCTGTTCGTCGCTGGCACCTTCCTCGGCTCCGAGGCGCGTCCGCTGCTGGACTGGCCGTTGTCGAAAATGAGCGAGGCACCACGGCTGAAAATCACCGAAATGCGCGCGGTCGGCGATGACTGGCGAGTCACGGCCATCCCCTTGCCGGTCGCCGGCGTATAATGGCTGGCTTGCCGCGCGCAGCCCGTATCTGAGGAGAACACCATGTTCACCGGCATCATCGAATCCATCGGCACCATCCGTAGCCTCACCCCCAAGGGCGGTGACGTGCGCGTCTACGTCGAAACCGGTAAGCTCGACCTGGGCGACGTCAAGCTCGGCGACAGCATCGCCGTCAACGGCGTGTGCCTGACCGCCGTCGAGCTGCCCGGCAACGGCTTCTGGGCCGACGTCAGCGTCGAAACGCTCAAGCGCACCGCCATGGTCGACCTCAAGAGCGGCAGCCGGGTCAACCTGGAAAAGGCCCTGACCCCAACCACCCGCCTGGGCGGCCATCTGGTCAGCGGCCATGTCGACGGCGTCGGCGAGATCGTCGCGCGTGCCGATAACGCCCGCGCCATCCAGTTTCGCGTGCGCGCGCCGAAAGAACTGGCCAAGTACATCGCCCACAAGGGCTCGATCACCGTCGACGGCACCAGCCTGACGGTCAACGAGGTCGACGGCGCCGAATTCGAGCTGACCATCGTCCCGCACACCCTGTCCGAAACCATCATGGCCGACTACCGTCCCGGGCGTCGGGTCAACCTTGAGGTCGATCTGCTGGCCCGCTACCTGGAGCGCCTGCTGTTGGGCGACAAGGCCGCCGAACCAAGCAAGGGCAGTGGCATCACCGAAAGCTTCCTGGCCGCCAACGGCTTCTTGAAATCCTGATTGAGAAGGGGGTGCCGCGTGGCGCTCAACAGCATCGAAGAACTGGTCGAAGACATCCGCCAGGGCAAAATGGTCATCCTCATGGACGACGAAGACCGTGAGAATGAAGGCGACATCATCATGGCCGCCGAGTGCTGCCAGGCCGAGCACATCAACTTCATGGCCAAGCATGGCCGTGGCCTGATCTGCATGCCGATGACCCGCGAGCGCTGCGAAACCCTCAAGCTGCCGCTGATGGCGCCACGCAACGGCTCGGGCTTCGGCACCAAGTTCACCGTGTCGATCGAGGCGGCCGAAGGCGTCACCACCGGCATCTCCGCCGCCGACCGCGCGCGTACCGTGCAGGCCGCCGCGGCCAAGGACGCCAAGGCCGACGACATCGTCAGCCCCGGCCATATCTTCCCGCTGATGGCCCAGCCCGGCGGCACCCTGGCCCGTGCCGGCCACACCGAGGCCGCCTGCGACCTGGCGCGCATGGCTGGTTTCGAGCCGAGCGGAGTGATCTGCGAGGTGATGAACGACGACGGCACCATGTCGCGTCGCGCCGAGCTGGAAGTGTTCGCCGCCGAGCACGGCTTGAAGATCGGCACCATCGCCGACCTGATCCACTACCGCATGATCCACGAACGCACCGTGCAGCGCGTCTCCGAGCAGCCGCTGGACAGCGAGTTGGGCCAGTTCAACCTGGTCACCTACCGCGACGCGGTGGAAGGCGATGTGCACATGGCCCTGACCCTGGGCAAGATCTGCGCCGAGGAGCCGACCCTGGTGCGGGTGCACAACATGGACCCGCTGCGCGACCTGCTGATGGTCAAGCAGCCGGGCCGCTGGAGCCTGCGCGCGGCGATGAGCGCCGTGGCCGAGGCCGGCAGCGGCGTGGTGCTGCTGCTGGGCCACCCGCTGGACGGCGACGTGCTGCTGGCGCACATCCGCGAAAGCGCGGGCGATGCACCGACCAAGACGCCGACCACCTACAGTACCGTTGGCGCGGGTTCGCAGATCCTGCGCGACCTGGGTGTGCGCAAGATGCGCCTGATGAGTTCGCCCATGAAGTTCAATGCGATATCCGGATTCGATCTGGAAGTTGTAGAATACGTGCCCTCCGAGTGACTTGAGGCGGCCTGATCGCCCTCCCGCTCGAGTCCAAACCCTCCCGAGGCCGCCGCAGCGCGGCCTCGCTCTTGAAGATGAGAATATCGGAATGACCCTGAAGACCATCGAAGGTACCTTCATCGCCCCCAAAGGTCGCTATGCTTTGGTGGTTGGCCGCTTCAACAGCTTCGTCGTCGAAAGCCTGGTAAGCGGCGCCGTTGATACCCTGGTACGCCACGGTGTCAGCGAAAGCGACATCACCATCATCCGTGCCCCGGGCGCGTTCGAAATCCCGCTGGTGGCGCAGAAAGTCGCCCAGCAAGGCGAATACAACGCGATCATCGCCCTGGGCGCAGTGATCCGTGGCGGTACCCCGCACTTCGAATACGTGGCGGGTGAATGCACCAAGGGTCTGGCCCAGGTGTCCATGGAGTTCGGTGTACCGGTGGCCTTCGGCGTACTGACCGTCGACTCCATCGAGCAGGCCATCGAGCGCTCCGGCACCAAGGCTGGCAACAAAGGCGGTGAAGCTGCCCTGTCCGCCCTGGAAATGGTCAGCCTGCTGGCGCAGTTGGAGGCCAAGTGATTAGCGACGAAAGCGATCGTTTCAACCCGCGCGATCCAAAACCTGCGGATGCCGGCAAGCCATCGAAGAGCGCCAAGCGTCGCGAAGCCCGCAAGCTCGCCACGCAAGCGCTGTATCAGTGGCACATGGCCAAGCACTCGCTGAACGAAGTGGAAGCGCAGTTCCGGGTCGATAACGATTTCTCCGACGTGGATGGCGCCTACTTCCGCGAGATCCTGCACGGGGTCCCGGCGAAGAAGGTCGAAATCGACGAAGCGCTCAAGCCCTGCCTGGACACCCCGCTGGAAGAGCTCGACCCGGTCGAGTTGTCCGTGCTGCGCCTGTCGGCCTGGGAATTCATGATGCGTGCCGACGTACCGTACCGCGTGGTGATCAACGAAGGTGTGGAACTGGCCAAAGTCTTCGGCGCCACCGACGGGCACAAGTTCGTCAATGGCGTGCTGGACAAGCTGGCGCCGCGCCTGCGTGAAGCGGAAGTCAAGGCGAACAAGCGCTGATCGCAGCGCTGACCAGCCATGGGTGAGTTCGAGCTGATCCGCCATTACTTCGCCGCCGCGCCTTGTGCGCAGGGCGGCGAGGGCGTGGCCCTGGGGATTGGTGACGACTGCGCCCTGCTGGACCTTCCCGCCGGTGAACAGCTGGCGATTTCCACCGACACGCTGGTGGCCGGTGTGCATTTCCCCACTGTCTGTGACCCGCTGCTGCTTGGCCAGCGCTCGCTGGCCGTGGCGGCCAGTGACCTGGCGGCCATGGGCGCCACGGCGATCGGTTTCACCCTGGCCCTGACTTTGCCCGTAGTCGGTCCCGACTGGCTGGCGGCCTATGCCGATGGCCTTGGGCGCATGGCCCAGCGTTGCGGCATGGCGCTGATCGGTGGTGACACCACGCGCGGCCCATTGAGCATCACCGTGACTGTATTCGGCCGTGTGCCGACAGGCCTGGCGCTACGTCGTAGTGGCGCGAGAGTCGGCGACCTGTTGTGCGTAGGGGGCTACCTGGGCAGCGCGGCGGGTGCCTTGCCACTGGTGCTTGGCCAGCGCGAGGCGCCTGCCGAGGTGGCTGCGCCGTTGCTCGAACACTACTGGTCGCCCTTGCCGCAGTTGCACCTGGGCGAGCGCTTGCGCGGCCTGGCCACGGCGGCACTGGATATTTCCGACGGCCTGCTGGCCGATTGCGGGCATATCGCCAAGGCGTCCGGCGTGGCGCTGGAGGTGAACCTGGCGCAAGTCCCCGTGTCTGCTCCTTTGCAGGCATTCCTGGGGCAGGAAGCCGCACAGCATGCGGCACTCACCGGTGGCGACGACTACGTGCTGGCATTCACCCTGCCGGAACGCGCATTGTCTTCCCTGGCCAGCCAGGTGCACGTGATTGGCCGTGTGCTGGCAGGCCAGGGCGTGACCCTGCGGGACCCACAGGGCCGGGACATCACCCCCGTGCAACGGGGCTATCAACATTTTAGGGAGACACCGTGACCGACCACCCCAACCAGGTGCCTGCGGAGTTCGTTCCGCCTTCGGTCTGGCGCAACCCGTGGCACTTCATCGCCTTTGGCTTCGGTTCCGGCACCTTGCCCAAGGCGCCGGGCACCTGGGGCTCGCTGGTGGCGCTGCCGTTCATCCCGTTGTGGCAAATGCTCCCCGACTGGGGCTACTGGCTGCTGCTGGGCATCAGCATGCTGTTCGGCGTGTGGTTGTGCGGCAAAGTGGCGAACGACTTGCGTGTGCACGATCATGAAGGCATCGTCTGGGACGAGATCGTCGGCATGTGGATCACCCTGTGGCTGGTGCCGGAGGGTTGGCAGTGGCTGTTGGCAGGGTTCTTGATGTTCCGTTTCTTCGACATCCTCAAGCCCTGGCCGATCCGCTGGGTCGACCGCCATGTGCATGGCGGCTTCGGCATAATGCTCGACGATATCCTGGCCGGTGTGTTCGCCTGGCTGGGCATGCAGGTGCTGGTGTGGGCGGTGGCCTGATACAGGGAGCGTGGCGATGGGCCTGAGGACTGTAGTGCTGGCATTGATGCTGTACATCGCAGGCCCGGGCGTGATGGCCCAGGAGGCGCCGACACAGGTGCGCCTGGTCAGCGAGGCGTGGATCGACTACACCAACGCCGACGGTACCGGGCTGGCCTGGGACGTGCTGCGCAAGGTGTTCGAACCCGCTGGGGTCAAGGTCGTGGCGCAAAGCGCTCCTTACAGCCGCGCCGTCGGCCTGGTGAAGCGCGGCGAGGCGGACGCCTGGGTTGGTTCGTACAAGGACGAGAACGACGACAACCTCTACCCGCGCTGGTACTTCGACCAGGATCATATCTATGCCCTGGGCCTGGCGGGCAAGCCGGTGCCCACGCGTGAAACCCTGGGCCAGTACCGCCTGGCCTGGGTGCGCGGCTATGACTACGCCAGCTACCTGCCCAATATCCACAATTTCCGCGAGATCCAGCGCCGCGAGGGCATCCTGCCGATGCTCGAGCATGATCGGGTCGACTTCTACATCGATGCGCTGGCCGAGGTCGACTATGTGCTCGGCCAGGCGCCCGACCCCGCGCGCTTGCGCCGTACCCATGTGGCCGAGTTGCCGTTGTACCTGGCGTTCGCCCGCAGCGAGCAGGGCAAGGCCCTGCGCGAGCTGTTCGACCAGCGCATGGAGGTGCTGGTGCGCAGCGGCGAGCTGAAGCCGATCTTCGAGCGTTGGAAGCAGCCGTATCCGTTTACAGCGGATAGTCAGCCGCATTGAGGCTTGTGTCGCTGTTCTTGTAGGAGCGGCCTTGCCGAGGCGTCGGACCGGTCGGAAAGGGCCGCATAGCGGCCCCGGCAATATCAGCTTGATGCGTAGATTTGGGGGGCGCTTCGCACCCCTTTCGCGACACAAGGCCGCTCCTACAGGATTTGGGCACTTCCCATAAGCATCGAACTTTTCGATCTTAAGCCGCGATATTCAGCCTGCGCACCTGTGCCGGGCTGCTGATACAATCGGCCGATCTGAATATTCCTACTTTCCAGGAGCACAACGTGCCCGTCGTCTTTGTTGCCGCCTCTAAACTCCCGACTCCCTTTGCGATCTTCACCATGCATGGCTTCCTCGACGAAGCCACTGGCCGCGAGCACGTGGTGCTCAGCCTGGGTGACATCGCCGATGGCGAGCCGGTGCTGGGGCGCCTGCATTCCGAGTGCCTGACCGGCGACGCGCTGTTCAGCCAGCGCTGCGATTGCGGTTCGCAGCTGGAAGCCGCGTTGCAGGCCATCGCCCGTGAAGGCCGTGGCGTGCTGCTGTACCTGCGCCAGGAAGGCCGTGGCATCGGCCTGCTGAACAAGATCCGCGCCTACGAGCTGCAGGACGGCGGTGCCGACACCGTCGAGGCCAACGAGCGCCTGGGTTTCGCCGCCGACCAGCGCGACTACGGCATGTGCCTGCCAATGCTCGAGCATCTGGGCGTGAAGTCGCTGCGGCTGATGACCAACAACCCGCGCAAGGTCAAGGCGCTCACCGACATGAACATCAAGGTTGCCGAGCGCGTGCCGCTGCACACCGGCCACAACCCGCACAACCGTCTGTACCTGGCCACCAAGGCCGACAAGCTCGGCCACATGATGGGCAACAAGCACCAGGGCGAGGTGCCCCAGGCGTGACCCGGGGCGAGGTGAAGCGTCGGTTGGCCCTGGCCTGGTGGCAGTACCTGGCCGTGGGCCTGGTGCCATTGCCGGTGATGGCCTGGGCGTTCGGCGGCGGCGAGCCGTTGATCCCGGTGCTGGCCATGCCGCTGTTCATCGCCGGGGCCGCGACCATGTTCCTCAGCCTGCCGCGTTTCGGCGCCTACAAACGGACACTGATCGCCACCGACAAGCAACTGGGCACACCGGAAGAACCCGGTGCCTGGATCGAGCTGGCCCGGGTGCGACGCCTGGCCATGTTGTTCGCTTGCTTCCCGGCCTGGGTGGCGGCGTTGTCGGTGTTGGTGGGGCTGGAGGCGG
Source organism: Pseudomonas xantholysinigenes (assembly GCF_014268885.2). Lineage (NCBI taxonomy): Bacteria > Pseudomonadati > Pseudomonadota > Gammaproteobacteria > Pseudomonadales > Pseudomonadaceae > Pseudomonas > Pseudomonas xantholysinigenes. The sequence goes on from NZ_CP077095.1 coordinate 603,843, forward strand.
TGCCGCAGATCTTGCTGGCGCTGGCCAGCGTGGTGATCTTGTACCTCTACCGCATTCCGCGTCAGCTGGGCTGATTGATGCGGGCGCTTCTCGCCGCTGTCGCTTTACTGTGTTGCGGCGCCTTGGCCGAAGCCCAGCCGCGCGTGATCAGCCTGGCGCCGTCGATGACCGAGATCATGCTCGAGCTTGCGGCCGGCGACCTGCTGGTCGGCGTGCTCGACGGTGGTGAGCGACCGCAGGCATTGGCCAGTCTTCCCTCCGTCGGTCGCCATGGCCAGCTCGACATGGAGCGCCTGCTCAGCCTCAAGCCCGACCTGCTGCTGCTCTGGCCTGGAAGCGTGGCACCTGCGCAACGCGACCAGCTCAGGCGTCTGGGCATCGCCACGTACAGTGGCGAGCCCGGTGACCTGGACCAGCTGATCGAGCAGATCGAAGCCATCGCTCAGCGCATCGGACGTGACACGCAAGGCCACGCCTATGCCGCCAGACTGCGCGGGCGGCTGCATGGGCTGCGGGAACATTACCGGCGTGAAGTGCCCCTGCGGGTGTTCTACCAAGTCTGGGACAAGCCGCTGTACACCCTGGGTGGGCGCCAGGTGGTCAGCGATGCCTTGCGTGTCTGCGGAGCGCGCAATGTGTTCGATGACCTGACCCAGCCCGCACCGCAAGTCAGTGTGGAGTCAGTGCTGTTGCGCGACCCCGAAGTGATCCTGGCGGGTGATGCGGCGCAGTTGGCCAGCTGGCGCCACTGGCCGCGGCTGAGCGCCGTGAAAGGAGAGCGTTTGCTGGTGGTGCCAGACAAAGGCCTGGAGCGACCGAGCGGGCAGATGATCGAGGCCACCGCCCGCTTGTGCGCGTTGCTTGAGGCTAGAGCGCCGGTGTCCAGGTAACGCTCAGCAGCCAGGTGCGGCCCTCTTCGCGATAGCCGTAGTCATGCCCCTGGTAGGTGTAGAGATTGCGGCTGTAACGCTTGTCCAGCAGGTTGTCGAGCTTCAGGTCGAGCTTCACCTCGCCGGTGGCCGCCCAGCCGCCGCGAAGGCCCAGTAGCCCGTAACCACCGATGGGGGCATTGTTGGCTTCGTCGTTGTAACTGCCGCTGACGGCCTGCCAGCTGGCACCAACATTGAAACGCTCGTATTGACGGTCGATATCCAGGCTCAGTGTGCGGCGTGCGCGCCGGGCAAGGGTGTGGCCGCTCTTCTGGTCACGCGGGTCGATCAACGCCAGCCCCAGTTGCGATGTCCATGCCCCCCACTGCTGGTCCAGCGCCATCTCGAAGCCGTTGATGCGGGCCCGGGCGACGTTGCCCATGTTGTTGGTCTCTGCGTCGTAGCTGATGGCATCTCGCAAGTCGGTGCGATAGAGCGAAGTTTCCAAGCGACTGCTGTCGGTCAGTTGGCTGCGCCATTGCACTTCGTAGGACTTCGAATGCTCCGGTTTGAGGTCGGGGTTGCTGAAGTTGGGGTAGTAGAGGTCGTTGAACGTCGGGGCACGGAAGCCCTCGCTGTAGGACAGCAGTAGGTCGTTGCGGGTGTCCAGCGGCAGGGTCAGGCTGCCGCTCCAGGTGGTCTGGCCGCCGAACTGCTGGTTCTTGTCGTGGCGCACGCCAAGCTCGGTCGAGAAGTGCTCGCCCTGGAAGCGATGCTGGGCGAACACGGCGCGGTTCCAGCGGCTGTCCTCGTTGAAGTCGGTGGCCGCGTGGACTCGGTCCTCATACCAGTCAGCACCGAGCAGCACGCTGTTGTCGTCATCCAGGGTCAGATCGTTCTGCCAGGTGACCTGGTCGCGGTAGGTGTTGAACGGTGTGCTCTGGTGCGTGAGCTTGTCGCGGCTGTCGTCGCGGTTCTCGCTGTGGGCCACCTCCAGCCTGGAGTGCCACCGATCGGCAAGCTGGGCATCGAGGTAACTGCCCAGGCTGCTGACGGCAAAGTTCGAGTAGGGCACCTGCGGGCTGCTGCCGCGAGGCTCGTCGAACTCATGACGCCCACGGCTCTCGAGCAGGTTCAGGCCCGCTTCGAAGCGCTCGTTGAAGGTGTGGCTCAGGCTCAGGTTGAGCGCGCGATTGCGATAGGCGTCATGGTCGGCATCGCTGGCATATGACGGCCCGGTCGAGTCGATACCTGCCGTCTCGTCCAGGCTGGCGCCGAGGTTGAAGCGCGTTGCGCCATTGCCACCGGACAGGCCAAGGCTACGTTGCCAGGTCTGGTTGCTGCCGGCGGCCAGGCGCAGGCGTGGTTGCAGGCCTTGGCCGTTGCCACGTCGGGTGAAGATCTGGATTACCCCGCCAATGGCATCGCTGCCATACACCGCCGAGCGTGAGCCGCGCAGCACTTCCACCCGCTCGATCTGGTCGACGTCGAGAAACTGCAGGCCGCTGTCGCCGGAGGTCGCGTTTGCGATGCGCACGCCGTCGACCAGCACCAGGGTCTGGGCGGCCTTGGTGCCGCGGATGAAGATGCCTGGCAGGCTGCCGCGACCACCGCTGGGGGCCACTTGCACACCGGGTACGCGGGTGAGCAGATCGGTGACGCTGGACGGTTGCAGGCGGTCGATGTCGCTGCGAGTGAATACCGTGTTGGCGGCACTGGTGGCAGCGCGCGACTCGACCTGGCGGCTGGCGCTGATCAATACGTCGGGGAGCTTGAGAGCGTCGTCGCGTTCGGCGGCCAGCAGGAATGTAGGGGCGCAGAGGAGTGCGGCACAGGCGGTTTTTTTCATGGGCAGTTCCATCGCATTCGCGGGTAGACCCGCTCCCACAGGATCTCCACAGATCTTGAACACTGTGCAGTCCCTGTGGGAGCGGGTTTACCCGCGAAAGGGCCCTAGAGGCCGAGCTTGGCCATCCGGGCTTTGACCGAGGCTTCGATCCCGGCCGCATCCAACCCGCATTCAGCCAGCATTTGCGCCGGCTTGGCGTGCTCGACGTAGATATCCGGCAGCCCCAGGTGCAGCAGCGGTTTGACCACGCCCTCGCGGGCCAGGAACTCGCCGACCGCGGCGCCAGCGCCGCCCATGATGGCGTTCTCCTCGATGGTGACCAGCAACTCGTGGCCGGCAGCCATCTCCAGCACCAGCGCCTCGTCCAGCGGTTTGACGAAGCGCATGTCGACCACCGTGGCGTCGAGCTGTTCGGCGACTTGCAGGGCTTCAGTCAACTGCACGCCGAATACCAGCAGGGCGACCTTGCTGCCCTGGCGGCGGACCACGCCCTTGCCGATTTCCAGCGGCTCGAGGTCGCCGCTGATTGGCGCATTCGGGCCGGTGCCGCGCGGGTAGCGCACGGCGGCGGGGCCTTTGTAGTGGTGGCCGGTGCTGAGCATCTTGCGCAGCTCGTTTTCATCGCTTGGGGTCATCACCAGCATGCCGGGGATGCAGCGCAGGTACGACAGGTCGTAGGCCCCGGCGTGGGTCGGGCCGTCCTCGCCGACCAGGCCGGCGCGGTCGATGGCGAACAATACATCGAGGTCCTGCACCGCGACGTCGTGGATCAGCTGGTCATAGGCGCGCTGCAGGAAGGTGGAGTAGATCGCCACCACCGGCTTGGCGCCTTCGCAGGCCATGCCCGCGGCCAGGGTCACCGCATGCTGCTCGGCAATGGCCACGTCGAAGTAGCGCTCCGGGTAGCGTTCGCTGAAGGCGATCAGGTCCGAGCCTTCCTTCATCGCCGGGGTGATGCCCACCAGGCGGTTGTCGGCGGCGGCCATGTCGCACAGCCACTGGCCGAACACCGAGGCGTACTTCGGCCCGCTGGCCTTCTTCGGCGCGACCGGCTTGTCGGCCGGCTCCAGCTTGGTGATGGCGTGGTAGCCGATCGGGTCGATCTCGGCCGGGGCGAAGCCCTTGCCCTTCTTGGTCACCACATGGAGGAACTGCGGGCCCTTGAGGTCGCGCATGTTGCGCAGGGTGGCGATCAGGGTCGGCAGGTCGTGGCCGTCGATCGGGCCGATGTAGTTCCAGCCCAGCTCTTCGAACAGGGTGCCGGGGACCAGCATGCCCTTGGCGTACTCCTCGGTGCGGCGGGCGATTTCCCAGGCGCCGGGCAGGCGCGACAGCACTTTCTTGCTGCCTTCGCGCATGCTGGCGTAGGTGCGGCTGGAGAGGATCTTGGCCAGGTAGTTGGACAGACCGCCGACATTGCGCGAAATCGACATGTCGTTGTCGTTGAGGATCACCAGCATGTCGGCGTTCACTTCCTGCGCGTGGTTCAGCGCCTCGAAGGCCATGCCGGCGGTCAGCGCGCCGTCGCCGATCACCGCGATCGACTTGCGCGGGTCGTTCTGCAGGCGGGCGGCGATGGCCATGCCCAGCGCTGCGCTGATCGAGGTGCTGGAGTGGCCGACGCCGAAGGTGTCGTACTCGCTCTCGCTGCGGCGCGGGAAGGCGGCGATGCCGTCTTTCTGGCGCAGGCTGAGCATGCGCTGGCGGCGCCCGGTGAGGATCTTGTGCGGGTAGGCCTGGTGGCCGACATCCCACACCAGCCGGTCATCCGGGGTGTCAAAGACGTAGTGCAGGGCGATGGTCAGTTCGATGACGCCCAGGCCTGCACCGAAATGCCCACCGGTCTGACCAACGGTGTAGAGCAGCTCCTGGCGCAGCTCGTCGGCCAGGGTCTCCAGGTCGGCTTCGGCCAGCCGGCGCAGGCCGGCGGGCGTGTCGGCGCGGTCCAGCAACGGCGTGACCGGGCGTTCGCGGGGGATCTCTTGAAACGTCGTGGGCATCAGGCGTGTCGTTATAGGTGTGAAGACGCGGCAGTTTACCCCATTGTGGGAAAAGCTGCCCATTCGGACGGGTGTATGAGGGCCACCGGTGCGGCAGAGATCCTGTAGGAGCGGCCTTGTGTCGCGAAAGGGCCGCAAAGCGGCCCCGGTAATCTTTGCGTCAACGCTGAAATCAAGGGGCTGCTGCGCACCCCTATCGCGACACAAGGCCGCTCCTACAGGGGGGATGTGTCAGGCCTTAGTGGCGGCGCTCGACGATGTAGCGGGCCAGCGCCCGCAGCGGCTCGGCGTTGTCGCCGAAGCCTTGCAGCGCGGCCAGGGCCTGGTCGCGCAGTTCCAGGGCATAGGCCTTGGCCGCGTCGAGGCCGAGCAAGGCCGGGTAGGTCGGTTTGTCGCGGGCGATGTCGGCGCCCTGGCGTTTGCCCAGGGTGGCGGTATCGCTCTCGACGTCGAGGATGTCGTCCTGCACTTGGAAGGCCAGGCCGATGGCCTGTGCATAAACTTGCAGGGCATCAAGCTGGGCCGGTTCGGCGCGGGCACTGGCCAGGGCGCCAAGGCGCACACTGGCTTCGATCAGCGCGCCGGTCTTGTGCCGGTGCATGTATTCCAGGGCCTGCTGGTCGAGCTTGACGCCCACCGAGCCCAGGTCGATGGCCTGGCCACCGACCATGCCGGCCGGGCCGGCGGCCTTGGCCAGGGCCTGGACCATCTGCAGGCGAATGGCGTCGGCCTGAGGGCTCAGACGCGCATCGAGCAGGGCGCTGAAGGCCAGACTTTGCAGGCCGTCGCCGGCGAGGATCGCGCAGGCTTCGTCGAAGGCCTTGTGGGTGGTCGGCTGGCCGCGACGCAGGTCGTCGTCGTCCATTGCTGGCAGGTCGTCGTGCACCAGCGAGTAGGCGTGGATCAGCTCCACCGCGCAGGCCGCGCCGTTGGCCTGTTCGGCCGGGACGCCGAAGGCTTCGCAGGCGGCGTAGGCGAGCAGCGGGCGCACACGCTTGCCGCCATTCATCACGCTGTAGCGCATGGCGGCGTAGAGGCGTTCGAGCTCCTTCGACGGCGCCTGGAACAGCGGTTCGAGGGCCGCGTCGACCCGTGCCTGGGCGCTCTGCTGGTACTGGGCGATCATGCCTCGGGCTCCGCGTCGAACGGCTGCGCGGCCAGTTCGCCGTCGCGCTCCAGCAGGATCTGCACCTTCTGCTCGGCCTGGGCCAGGGCGCCCTGGCAATCGCGGGTCAGGGCGATGCCTTGCTCGAAGGCGGCCAGCGACTCTTCCAGCGACAACTCGCCGTTCTCCAGGCGCTCGACCAGGGCTTGCAGGTCGGCGAGGGATTGTTCGAAATCGATGGAGGCTTTTTTGCGGGCCATGGCGACAGTCTCGGTGGTGTTCAGAACGGCGCGACACTAGCAGAGCGGGGCAGGGGGAGCAAATGAGCGGCTGCCGTCGTTCGTCTTATTTTGTTGCACTTGTGCAGTCGCGACCATCTTGCATTCTGCGCAGCAGTCGGATTGTGGGGGGTAGGGCCCTCTGCCATAATCCGCGCGCTCTGGCCCGCGGGCCAGCCCTTCCCGACGTCATGTAATGGACTACGTTGTGAGCTTCCTCTCGATCGAATTCGGCCTCTGCTTCACGCTTTTCTTCGTTGTCTACTGGAGCCTGTGCTGGAGCGTGCGGCTACAAAATGCCCTGTTGCTGGCGGCCAGCTATGGCCTGGTGGCCAGTTTCAGCCTGCAGTCGTTGTACATCCTGCTCGGCTACAGCCTGTTGGTGTACCTGCTGGGTCTGCTGGCCGGGCGTTATCCGGGCCGCTGGTTCAGCCGTGTGTTGTTGCTGGTGCTGGTGCTTGGCTGCTTCTACCTGTTCAAGTACCAGGAGTTCTTCGTCGGCGGGGTGCAGGGCGCCTTGGCCGCGGCCGGGCTGGAAGTGTCGCTGCCAGTGCTGGAAGTGCTGGTGCCGATCGGCCTGTCGTTCTACACCTTCCACTCGGTCAGCTACCTGGTGTCGATCAACCGCGGCGAGCTGACGCCAGCGGCGCCACTGGACCTGGCCCTGTACCTGGCGTTCTTCCCCAGCCTGGTGGCCGGGCCGGTCAACCGCGCCTTGCACATGCTCCCGCAGATCCGCCCGACGGCCATGCGCCAGGTGCTGGAGCCGCAGCGGGCGCTGGGGCTGATCGCGATGGCGGTGGTCAAGTTGTTCTTCCTCAGTGCCTGGCTGGGCAGCGAGTGGGTCGACCCGGTGTTCGACACCCCGGGCAGCGCCACCCCCGAGCAGGTGCTGCTGAGCGTGTACGGCTACAGCTTTCTCATCTACTTCAACTTCAGCGGCTACACCAACCTGGTGACCGGCATCGCCTTGCTGCTGGGCTTTCGTCTGCCGGACAACTTCGATGCGCCCTACGCCGCGCACAACCTCAAGGAGTTCTGGGGGCGCTGGCATATCAGCCTGTCACGCTTCATCCGTGACTACGTCTATATCCCGCTGGGCGGCAACCGCAAGGGCGTGTGGCGCGGCAACCTGAACATGCTGCTGGCCATGCTGGTGTCGGGGCTTTGGCATGGCGCGAGCGTCAACTTCATCATCTGGGGCGCGCTGCATGGCGTCGGCCTGGCCGTGTCCAAGCTGTTCAGCCAATGGCTGCCGGGCTTCGCGCGCCTGCCGGGGGCTGGCTTGCTGGCGCGCTTGATGACCTTCCACTACGTGGCGTTCGCCTGGATTTTCTTCCGTAGCCCAACCCTGGATGGCGCCGTCGAGATGCTTGACGACATCACCGAGCTGAGCCTGGCCGGGTTGCACAGCGCCACCGGCCTGATGCTCCTGGCCTGTGTGCTGGCGGTGGCCAGTTATCCACAGTGGCTGGCGCTGTTGCGCGGCAGTGGCGCGGCCTTCCAGCGCCTGCCCTGGCCGTTGTATCCGATCCCGCTCGGGGTTGGGGTGTCGCTGGTGATTTTCGCTTCGCAGTCGGGCGTGCCGGGGTTCATCTATGCAAGCTTCTGATAGCAAACAGCTGTTCCGGGTGCAGGTCGGCGCGGCCCGTGCGTTGTATGCGATCGTGGTGACCACTCTGTTGCTGTTCTGGCTGAACCAGGACTCGATCAAGCTCTATTGCCAGCAGAAGTACCACCAGGGTTGCGACATCCCGTTGCTTGGCCAGGCACCGGCGTGGCGCTTCGGCGCGCAACTGACCCAGGCGTTGGAGCAGCAGCGCGACAGCCTGCTCGCCCAACTGCAACCTGAGCAGCCTGTGGTACTGCCTGAACCGGTGCCGGTGCTGACGGTGAACCTGGAAACCCCGGCGGTGCTGGCCCGGCCGCTAGCGCACAAACCCGAGCCGACGCATCGGGCAGCAGCGCCGATGTCGGCGCCGACGGCGGTCGTCGTGGCGCATCCGGAGGTCGCGGCGACTGCGCCGACACGGCTGCAGCCGGGCACCGTCGCCGCCCTGGCCACGGGCGACGAAGTGTTCCTGGTGGGCGATTCGCTGATGCAGGGCGTTGCCCCGCACCTGGCCAACAGCCTGCGCAAGCGCTACCAGATCCGCACCGTCAACCTCAGCAAACAGAGCACCGGGCTGGCCTATCCGGGCTTCTTCAACTGGCCGAAGACCGTGGCCGAGACCCTCGAGCACGGGCCGAATATCCGCCTGATGGTGGTGTTCCTCGGCCCCAATGACCCCTGGGACATGCCCCAGGGCAAGGGCAAGCCGTTCCTACGTTTCAAGTCGCCAGAATGGGAGACGGCCTATCGCGCCCGCATCGACTCGATCCTCGAACAGGCCCGCGCCCACCAGGTGCAAGTGCTCTGGGTCGGCCCGCCGAACATGGAGAAGGCGCGGCTTTCCAATGCCATGGGCTACCTCAGCGGGCTGTACCGGGAGCAGACTGCGCTGTACGGCCAACACTATGTGTCGGCCAACCCGATCCTGGGCTACGCCGACGACGGTTTCTCGTACACGACCCAGACGCCCGAGGGCAGGCGGGTCAAGGTGCGGGTCGACGACGGCATCCATTTCACCATCACCGGCCAGAAGCTGATCGCCGAACAGGTATTGTCGATGATCAGCTTTCCGGGCCTGACCGTTACAGGACATTGAGATGCGCCAATGGCATCACGTGCTGGGCCTGGCCCTGCTGATCAGCGCCATGCCCGGTTGCAGCACCGGCGCCAATAGCGTGGCCACCCAGCCTTCTACACGGCCCGCCGCCGTCTCGGGCATGCGTGATGACGGCAATCTCGCACTGCTTGCCGGCAAGTTGCGCAACGCCAGCCGCGCGCCGGTCGCCATCGTCCAGCTCGGCGACTCGCACACTGCCGCCGACCTGTTCAGCGGTGAGCTGCGGCGCTTGTTGCAGGCACGCTACGGCGATGGCGGCATCGGCCTGGTTCCGGCCTCACCGGTGCCGGGGATTCGCAACGACCGGGTGATCATCAAGAGCGAGCAGCGCCAGTGGCAACTGGTGTCGGCGCGCAACCAGCAAAGCGCGCAGTTCCCGCTGGGCGGCTACCTGTCGTTGCCACAGGCCAATCGCGCCAGCGTGCTGTTGCAGGCGCGCGACGAGGATCGCCAGCGCTACAAGATTTCGGCGCTTTACCAAGCCCGCGGCAATGCCACCTTGCTGGTCAATGGCGGCCAGCGGCGCATGCTGCCGGCGAGCAATGGCCTGTGGCGCTTCAGCCCGGCCTTCAGCAACATCGGTTTGCCGGTGCAATTGAGCGTGGAGGGCGGCCAAGGGCTCGCCTTGGGCGGTTGGTACCTCCAGGGCCAGAAGAATGCCGGCGTGACCTATTCGACACTGGGTATCAACGGTGCGCGGCTGGAGGTGGTGGACAAGTGGCAGGCCGGTTGGCGCGATAGCCTCAAGGCGGTGCGCCCGGACTTGGTGATCCTCGCCTATGGCACCAACGAGGCATTCGACGACAAGCTCGACCTGGTGCTGTACCAGGCGCAACTGGACGCGACCCTCAGCGGGCTACGCAAGGATTTGCCAGGTGCGGCGATCCTGCTGGTCGGTCCGCCGGACTCGATCAAGCAGCGCAAGGCGCGTAGCTGCGCGGCTCGCCAGCCGCAGCCGTTGGCGGCGGTGATTCGCGTGCAGAAACAGATGGCGCAGAAGCACAAGGCGTTGTTCTGGGATTGGCAGGCCTTCATGGGCGGGCCTTGCGCGATTGCCGGCTGGCAGGCCAGTGGGCTGGCGCGGCCGGACCTGGTGCACTTGACGGCCGATGGCTATCGCAAGAGTGCGGCGGGGTTGTATGAGTTCTTGAAAGGGCCGTTGGGCTTGCGTTGACCGTCGCAGGAGCCGGCAAGGCCGGCTCCTGTGGGGCTGGGGCCGGGTCAGGCCGGCTCGGCCTCGAGCTCGACCATCGCTTCGCGATAGCGCGCCAGTTCCTCGATGGTCAGCACCGGCAGGTTGTACTGGCGGGCATACACCGCCACCTGCTCGCCGCGGGCCATGCTGCCGTCAGGGTTCATCAGTTCGCACAGCACCGCCGCCGGGCGCAGGCCGGCCAGGCGCGCCAGGTCCACCGAACCTTCGGTGTGGCCGCGACGGGTCAGCACGCCGCCATCACGAGCGCGCAGCGGGAACACATGGCCGGGGCTGACGATGTGGCGCTCTTGCGCGGTGGAGCGCAGTGCGGCTTCGATGGTGGTGATGCGGTCCTGGGCCGACACGCCGGTGCTGACGCCTTGCGCCGCCTCGATGGTGACGGTGAAGCCGGTGCCGTGGCGGGCCTGGTTGTTTTGCACCATCGGTGCCAGTTCCAGGGCGTCGACGGTGGCTTCGTCGAGGCACAGGCAGACGATGCCGCTGCAGTCGCGGATCATCATGGCCATGGTTTGCAGCGAGAGGTTTTCGGCGGCGGCGACGATGTCGGCTTCGTCTTCGCGGTCATCATCGTCGAGCAGCAGCACGGGACGCCCGGCCTGGTAGGCGGCGATGGCGGCGGCGACGTTGGGGAATTGCTTGTGCAGTGGGGTGGACATGAAACGCTCCTCGTGAATGATCGATGAACGTCTCGGGGCGAACAAAATGCGCGCGCAGAGGCGCCCTGTTGGCCCCTGCCTGACGCCTTCTTTCATCCGGACTATGACCGTCGGCCCTGGAATCTCACCAGATCTGCTGACCCCCGGCATGGCCGGGGCGCTCGCGGGCTCATCTTTCGATTTACCGCCGGTGGGGACTTTCACCCCGCCCTGAAGACCGGGCAAGCATACAACACAGTGGCTGGATGCTGGCAACCCCCTACGACTTTGGTCGATGCCGGCCAAGGTTTCAGGCAAATCGATAGACATGTACCACCGAGGCGCTGGCGGGTGGTTCTACTTTGCGGGTCCACCCTGCTTAGGGTAGTCACCATCAAGGAAATTCTGCATGACTGAGCAATACCCCTTTACCGACGCTGATGTAACTTCTGCATTCGAGATTTTGCAAGAGACTCGGTTCAAAAAGGCCCGACGCGATATTGGCGACAACGGCCTGCCGAGCCCCAAAGTGCTTATCGTTGCGGGAGCCCAGGGCTCCGGCAAGACCTATCTTCTGAAAAACCGACTGCAGACAAGCGGCCGTTATGATCATTACGTCAGTCTTTATGAAACAGGCGACCGCGAGTTGCACCCGCGTTACCCGGAGATGATCGAGCACGGCGCCCAGCATGCCTACGCCCATACCGAATCGTTCATCTGGGCATTGGGCGCCAAGGTATTTACCTACTGCCTGCAAAATCAGTACAACTTCATCATGGAGACTGCCCTGGACTCGCTGGCCTTCGCCCAAGGGACGCAAGCGATACAGCGTGCCGGCTACCAGTTCGAGGTGCACTTGATTGCTTGTCACAAGCACTTCGGGCATTGGTCCTCGTTGCGCCGTCTGGTCAAGAGTGTTGCGAAAGGGGAGCTTGAACGTTACGTTTCGTTGGCCGATATCGAAGCTTCCCAGGCGAATGCCTGCTCGATCATCGCGGCTATCCTGAATGCTTGTCAGCACGCTCCAGGCTCCAGTTGTGTCTTCTACAAGCGAGGCTTGGACACGGCTCAGGATAGTGTCGAGTTCGGTCGGGTGCGCTATCCGCATGATCCTCTGGAACTGTCGTATGGCTACACCAATTATCATCATGTGGTGACAAGCGAGCCGACTGACCTACGTGTACGCCAGAGCATGGTCGAAGTATGCCGTGCCACCCTGACTGCCGCCGAACCGCTGCGTGGCGAACTGCCGAGCGCAGTCTTCGCGGACCTGCAACGGTATATCGACCTCTATCAAATGGCGCCTGACGAGGCACCTTGAGCAACAGCCTCAGGGGCTTATGAGCACGTGCCTGCCCTCGTGGCGCATGCGTACGCGGTAAGTCTGCGCCAGCATTGCCAAGGCCAGCGGCAGGTCGTCCAGCGGATAGGTGCCGGACACCGGCAAGTCAGCCAGCGACGGTTCGCATGCCACGGCTTGGTCGGTGTGGCGCATCAGTTCCTGTATCCATTGCCACAGTGGCATGTCCTGGGCCAGCAGCAGGCCATTGCGCCAGGCCAGCTGGCCCTCGCTGGCCGGCTCCGGCGGGCCGACGCGGGCCTGGCTGAAGCGGACTTGCTGGCCGGCCTGGACGACGGTCGGCTGGGCGCCTTGCACCTGCACGGCCCCTTCGTGGACCGTCAACAGGGTTTCCCGAGGCAACTGGCGCACGCTGAAACGGGTGCCCAGCGCCTGCATGATCCCTTGCTCGGTCTGGACTCGCAGGGGGCGGGCAGGGGCTTGTGGGTCCGGCGCGGTGACGATGTAGATCTCACCCTGTTCCAGGTGCAGCAGGCGTTGCTTGGCGTCGAACCTCAGCGCCAGGGCGGTGGCACTGTTGAGCGAGACCTGGCTGCCGTCGACCAGCAGCACATCGCGACGCTCACCCACGTTGGTCTGGTAATCGGCGCGGTATTCGCCGCGGCGTGACAGCCACCAGCCCAGTGGCGCGACCGCAAGCAGCACCGCCAGCCCGCGCAGGACCGCGCGACGGCTGTTGCCTCCTGTTCGTTCCAGGGTGTGCCGGGCCAGGGTCGGCGGCAGGCCGCCGAGGCGCACCAGCAGGCGTTGCGCGCGTTTCCAGGCACGTTCGTGCTGTGGATCGGCGTTGCGCCAGCGCTCCAGCTCGGCCCGTTGCGCCGGGGTCAACGGGCCTTCCTGGAGCAACAGCAGCCAGGCGGCGGCCTGGGCCAGTACTGCCTGGGCAATGGGTTGGTCAGTCATCGAGCATCTGGCTCAGGCAGGCGAGGTAACCCTCGTGGATGTATTTCTTCACGGTGGGCAGGGCGATGTTCAGGGCCTGGGCGATGTCCTTCTGTTTCATGCCGTCCAGCGTCGCCATCAGGAATGCCTGGCGTACGCGTGGGCGCAAGCTGTCGAGCACGGCGTCGACCTCGTGCAGGGTCTCGAGGATGACCGTCTGCAATTCCGGCGATGGATGTGCTGTCGGTGGCACAGTGGCCAGGGCTTCGAGCCAGGCCTGCTCCAGTGAGTGACGACGGCGCCAGCTGACCAGCACGCAATTGGCGATGCGCGTGAGATACGCCCGAGGCTGGCGGATGCTTTCCGGCTGTGCGGCCTCGCGGCTGAGCAGCACGCGCAGGAAGATATCCTGGGCCAGGTCGTCGGCCACGCCATGTCCCCATGAGCGCAGGCGATAGGCCAGCCAGTTGCGCAGCCAGGCATGGTTCTCGAGGTACAGCGTGGTCACGGCGCAGTGCGGGGGTGTTTCAAAGGCAGTCATGGGCAGTGGCGTCGGCAGGACAGGTCGCAAATGCAAACCATTATCAACGGTTTTGCGTAGATCACAAGACGATGTGAAAATACGAATCGATTGCATATACCTTTTTCGATTTCGAGCGACAGAGGGAATGACAGCCCGCCGCGAGTGCCGGGCGCCAACCCTTCGAGCGAGAGAAGCATGCCCGCAACCCATCGGCTTTCCCCTGTTTCGCGCCCCACGTCTCCCCTGCGTTTTGCCGTGCATTGCGCGCTGCTTGGCTGCCTGGTGGCGGGCGCCGCCACCCAGGCCCAGGCCGCCAGTGCGGCGCCTGGCGTGGCCACCCGGCTGGATGACGCGACGCTGCGCGACTACGACATCGCCCAGGGTGCCCTGGGCACCTCGCTGGGGCTGTATGCCAATCAGTCCGGGCTGTTGCTGTCCTATGATTCGGAGCTTACCCGCGGGCGTAGCGCGCCAGCGCTCAAGGGCCGCTACACGGTACTGGAGGCTGCGCGGCGGCTACTGGCGAACACCGGCTTGCAACTGCTGCCGGGGGCTCGTGGGGCTTACTTGCTCGCACCACAAGGCAAGGCCTCCGCGAACGCGACCGAGTTGTCGGCGACCGTTGTCGACGCCGCGCTGGACGACCCGCAACGGGACACCTATCGAGCACCACGTTCCACCGTGCACCTGACCCGCGCGGACCTCGACCGCTTCGCCACGGTGTCGGTGGGCGACATGCTCAAGGGCGTGGCCGGGGTGCAGGTCGGTGACAGTCGCAACGGCGGCGCGCTGGACGTGAATATTCGCGGCATCCAGGGGCAGAGCCGGGTGGCTGTGCGGGTCGATGGCTCCGAGCAGGCGCTGGACGTATACCGCGGTTATGGCGGCACCCAGCAGCGCAGCTACATCGACCCCGACCTGCTCAGCAGCGTGACCGTGAACAAAGGCCCCAGCACCCGCTCCGGGGCGATCGGCGGCTCGGTGGAAATGAAGACCCTGGGCGTCGATGACATTCTGGTGGACGGCAACAGCGTGGGCGTGCGCCTGACCGGCAATCTGTGGAACAACGGTGTCGAGCCGGCCAATCGCAGCCGCCATTCCAAGGACCAGGACCTGAGCACGGTGCCCCGCGACAGCCGCCCTGGCCTGTTCGGTTCGCAGGCTGAGTCCGGCAGTGCCGCGTTTGCCTATAGCCATGAGCGATTCGACCTGGTGGCCGCCTATGCGCACCGCAACCAGGGCAACTATTTCTCCGGCAAGAAAGGCCAGGATCGCTATCGCCTGTACGACCGTTGGGGCGACGAACAGCCAAGCGTGGCCAATACCTACAACGCCGGCGAGGAGGTGCTCAACTCGTCGTCGGAAACCGACTCCTACCTGTTCAAGACCACCTGGCGCCTGGCCGACGATCATACCCTGGACCTCGGCTACCGCCGTTTCGACGGCCAGATGGGCGAGATCATGCCGTCGGACATCTTCCGCTACGGTACCGCGGGGATCTACCAGTACCCCACGAGCGAAGTGCGGCTGGATGCCTACACCGCCCGCTATCACTACCTGCCCGCAGGCAATCCGCTGGTGGACCTGACCAGCACCCTGTGGCTGACCGACGCCAACACCAGCACCTTGACCGCCGCCTGGATGGCGCCCAAGTCGCAGCTGTTCCGCACCGACCGTGGCTGGACGCGCCAGGACAACCGCCGCATCGGCGGCGACCTGAACAACGTGTCGCGTTTCAGCACTGCCCACGGCGACTTCAAACTCGACCTGGGCGGCGCGTTCCAGCTCGAGGACCTGCAGCCGCAGAAGGGCGTGCTGACCACCCAGCACGACATCAATGCCAATCGTATGCTGCGTGACGCCTCGCGCCAGGAATTCAGCTTCAACGGCAAGCTGGAGTACCAGCCCATCGAGCAGGTGACGCTGTGGGGCGGTGGGCGCTACGCCCATTACCAGACCAAGGACAACACAGTTCTGGCCGAGGCCCGGCGTGAGGACCGCAAGCTGCGCTGGATCACCGCCAGCAGCCCGGGGCACTGGGGCAGCATGACCTGGTTCCCGGACCAGAACGGGCAATACACCGACGCCACCGACCCGCGACTGAACAACGGCATCGTCTTCGAAAACAGCAACGAGCCGTTCAACGGCGTGCCTTTCAACGAGGCCGGCGCGACCAGCGTGACGGTGCATCCGGAAAGCATCAGCAATGTGGTCACCGGCTACGACTACACTCCCCAGGGCAAGAGCAGCGGTGGAGGCTTCTCTCCAGCGTTCGGCATCAACGTCGAGTTCCTGCCCGACACCTTCGTGTACGCCTCCTACACCCAGGGCCTGCGCCTGCCTTCGCTGTTCGAGACCAGCCAGGGCACCCAGCAGGTGACCCCGGGCAAGCACCTCAAGCCCGAGCGTTCGCGCAGTTGGGAGTTCGGTGTCAGTGCCTTGCGCGACAACCTGCTGCGCAACGGCGACGAGGCCTCGATCAAGCTGGCGTACTTCGACAACCAGATCAAGAACTACATCACCCGCTACTACGACCCAAGCCCAGGCCTGTGGGGGCAGATGACCTTCAGCAACACCGACAGCTTCAGCACCCGTGGGCTGGAGTTGCAGTCGCACTATGACGCCGGACGTGTATTCGCCGATCTCTCGGCCACTTACTACCTGAAGACCGAAACCTGTGACGCGGCGTTCGCCAGCACGCTGCGCAGCACGGCCAACCGCTACCAGCGTACCCAGGACACCCCGGACTGCACTGCAGGCAGCTATATGGGGTCCTACACCAACACCCAGAATCCGCCGCGTTTCTCGGCCAACCTGGTCAGCGGCCTGCGTTTCTTCGACCAAGCACTGACCCTGGGCGGGCGCATGACCTACACCTCGGGGCCCACCGCGCAGATGGACAAGCCCTGGCAGACCGGGGCCACCACGCCGCAGATCGACTACCGCTCGGTGGCGTTGTTCGACCTGTTTGCCCGTTACAAATTGCTCGAGCACACCGAGGTGAACCTATCGGTGCAGAACCTGACCGATCGTTACTACCTGGACCCCTTGGCCCAGAGCTTCATGCCTGCGCCGGGGCGCACCTGGCGAGTGGGGGTGGTGACGCGCTTCTAGGTGACGAATCCTCGACCAGCCCCGAGGCTGCAATGGCATCTGGGCTGGTCTGCAAGGGGGGCTTCACTATGTAGCATGCCTTACGTGGCGCAGAGAAAGCATACGTATGCATGCGAGATTCTTCCTATCAAAGTTCGCTGCGCATCGGCATAGAGTCTGCCTCTCTGAAGGTCTGGAACCTACCCGAGACGCTCAATGGCTCTTACGCATACAGAAGCACTCTGCGCGCTGGCTGACCCCTATCGCGCCGATGCGCACGCCAATCATCTGTTCGACATGGCGATGCGGGAAATCACGGTCTACCACCAACGGCACACCCCCGGCTATGCCAATTGGCTGCGTCAGCAGCGCTTCGACCCGACGGACCTGGACTTGCCCAATTGGGGGACGCTGCCCCCCATTTTCGCCAACTACCTGAAGCGGAACCTGCTGTTCAGCGAGGCCGGGCGCGACGCCTTGGAGCTGACGTCCTCAGGGACTTCCGGGCAGAAAAGCCGGATGCGTTATGACGAGCGAAGCCTTGGAGCCGCCCAGGGCATGATCGACCGGATCTTCCGTTATTACGGCTGGGAGACCTTGCAGACACCCTGCAATTACCTGCTCCTGGGCTATGAACCCGCCGAGCACGCTACGCTCGGTACGGCCTACACCGACAACTTCCTGTGCAAGTACGCACCGGTCAAGCAGTCGTTCCATGCCCTGCGCCACAACGGCAAAGGCAGCGAATTCGATCCGTTCGGCGTGATCGGCGCGTTGCAGCGTTTTGCCGACGACGGTGCGCCCCTGCGTATCCTGGGTTTTCCTGCGTTCATGTGGTTCGTGCTCGAACGCATGCGTGAAATGAAACTGCCCGCCTTGTCGTTCGATGCCAACTCGCTCGTGCTGTTCGGCGGCGGCTGGAAAACCCATGCCGACCAGCAGGTGCCCAAGTCGCAACTGTATGCCCGTATCACCGAGCAGTTGGGTATTCCGACGCCGCGTTGCCGGGACGGCTACGGTGCCGTCGAGCATTGCGTGCCGTACATCGAATGTGCGCACCACCACCTGCATGTTCCCACCTATGCCCGGGCTTTTACCCGCGACCCGCGCACCTTTGCCTTGCAAGAGTACGGCCTGCCCGGGTTGCTGCAGTTCGTTTCCCCCTACATCACCTCGAGCCCGGCCCACAGCATCGTGATGAGTGACCTGGCCGTGCTGCACCGCGCCGCGACCTGTGGCTGCGGCCTTGCCACCGACTGGTTCGAGATTCTTGGGCGCGCCGGTACCGGCAAGAGCCGCAGTTGCGCACTGGCCGCCTCTGAACTGATAAGGGAGCCCTGATCATGTACCTCATACATGGACAACACCTGGCAGACCTGACGCTGGAGCAGGCATTGCAACGGTTGACCGCTGGATTGGCGCACACCTTGAGCCAGCCTTGCCGCCTGGATAGCGTGCTTGCTTGTACCGGGCGTTTCGCTGAAAAGTTGCTGGACCAAAGCTTCCTGGCCGAGCTCGATGCCGCCAGCCGCGAAGAGCTCCGGGCGTTCTGCCAGGCCGATGTGCTGCGCGCCAAGCTGGAGCACGAACTGGGGGACAACCCGTTCTCCCTGCGCCGTATCGACTACCAGGCCGCTCACTTCGAAAGCTGGCGTCCCTTGGGGGTCGTCGTGCACATCACGCCAGCCAATGCTCCGCTGTTGCCGTTTTTCGCCGTCCTCGAAAGCCTGCTGGTGGGAAACATCAATTGGTTGCGACCGAGTGAGCGCGAGCAGGGTTTGAACACCCGGTTGCTGCAGGCATTGCTCGAGTGTGACGAGTCTGGCCAGCTTGCCAGCCACGTCGCCGTGCTACCGGTGGCCAAGGCTGAACTGCCCAAGTTGCTGGCGCATGCCGACGGAGTTTGCGCCTGGGGTTCGAACGAGACGCTGAAGGCCATTCGCGATCAACTGCCCGATGGCTGTCGCTGGATACCCTGGGGGCACAAGATCAGCTTTGCCTGGCTAGTGCCGGATGCCGTGGATGGCCCGGCGCTGGACGCGCTGGTCGATGAGGTCTGTCGCCTCGACCAGCAGGCCTGCTCCAGCCCCCAGGTGGTGTTTGTCGACAGCGACGATACGGCCACGCTGCATGCCATCGGTGAACAACTGGCTATGGCGCTGCAACGTCGTCAGGCCTGTTGGCCTGCGTTGCGACCCAACCTGCAGGAAGCTGCGCAGATCACCACGACCCTGGCCCTCGCCGAGCTGGACCAGGCCTTTTCCGACAGGCCCGGGCAGGTCTGGAGAGGTGACGGTTGGCAGATCGTTCTCGAGCACAGGATGACCCTCGAGCCCTCACCGTTGTTTCGTAGCCTGTTGCTGCGACCGCTACCACGGCATGCGCTGATCCAGGCTTTGCGCCCCTGGCGGACCCGCCTGCAAAGCTGCGGCCTGATCTGCTCAGCCCAGGCGTTCGCCGGGCTCGGCCAGCTGTTGCTGGCGGCCGGGGTCGACCGGGTGACTGCCATTGCGCAGATGCAAGCCGGCTACAGTGGCGAACCTCACGACGGTGTGTATGCCTTGAGCATGCTGGCTCGCCGAGTATCGGTGAGCCTCGCGGCGGATTGCCTCGCCGGGCAGGCGACCCTCGATCCGCTGGAGCCGGCCCCGATGAGTGCCGTCGGCCTGCCGATCATGGATCGCAGGGCGTTTCTGGAAGACTCGATGAGCGAGCGTGCGCAGTTGTTCTTCCGCTCCGGCGGCAGCAGTGGCGCGCCTAAGCTGGCCGGTTTTACCTACCGTGACTATCACCGGCAGATGCAAGCGGCGGCCGATGGCCTGTTCGCCGCGGGGCTGGACCCGGCGACGGATAACGTGCTCAACCTGATGTATGGCGGCAATCTCTATGGCGGGCTGCTGAGTTTCTTCACCGTGCTGGACAAGCTGGGGGCCAGGCATTACCCCATGGGCGGTCCGCAGGACGACGATTACAGCGAGATCGCCCGGTTCATCGTCAGCCAGGGGATCGACACGCTGATCGGCATGCCCACCACCGTGCATCAGCTGTTCCTGCGCGAGGCACGCACCCTGCGGGCTTATGGTGGGATCCGCAAGGTCCTGCTGGGTGGCGAGCATCTTGGCGCGGCCCAGCGCACCTTCATCCAGGGCTTCGGCGTCCAGACCATTCGCTCGGTGCTCTATGGCTCGGTGGATGCCGGCCCGTTGGGCTACAGCTGCGCTGCCAGTCCGGATGGGGTGTTCCACCTGATGAGCGATATCCAGTGGCTGGAAATCGTCGACCTGGCACGTGATGAGCCTGTGGCGGTTGGAGAGATCGGGCGATTGCTGATCACCTCCCTGGCCCGCGAGGGCCAGCACCTGGCTCGCTATGACATCGGCGATACCGGACGCTGGGTGAGTGGGAGGTGCGCATGTGGTTCCCCCGCGCCGCGCTTCGAACTGTTGGGGCGTCATGGTGGCCTGGTGCGGATCGGTTCCCTGTTCATCCAGCCGCAGCGCTTGGCTGAACTGGCCGAAGCACCGGTGCAACTGCACCTTGAGCACGATCCCGAAAACGGCATCGAGCGCATTCGGCTATGGGTCGACGCTGATCCGGAGATCGTCAAGGCCAAGGTATGCCGCGATACGGAGCTGAACATGGCCTTGGAGCTTGGCGTGCTGGACCTGCAGGTTGCGCAGTTGGCGCAGCGGCATTTCGAGCGCCATCCGCAGTCGGGAAAAACGCCGCTTGTGCTGGATAAACGTCTTTAGTCCGTTTGCAGGAAGAGGAAGTGAAGCATGCATGACAACTGCCCCCCCCTTGAACTGACACGGCTGGTCAACCATGTCCGTGCACATTCTCCCTATTATGCCGAGCTGTGGCGAAAGGTCCCCCAGGC
Organism: Pseudomonas xantholysinigenes; assembly: GCF_014268885.2. Classification (NCBI taxonomy): domain Bacteria; kingdom Pseudomonadati; phylum Pseudomonadota; class Gammaproteobacteria; order Pseudomonadales; family Pseudomonadaceae; genus Pseudomonas; species Pseudomonas xantholysinigenes. Next base: position 624,262 of record NZ_CP077095.1, read on the forward strand.
AGGGTGGACACTTGCAGACCTGCCTTTGGTCGATCTTCGTCACTACTGGGCGGCCGGCCTCGACCTGGATAGCTGGCCAGTGCTGACCGGGCCGATGAGCGGCGCGGTGGTCTACAAGACCGGCGGCACGACCGGTAGCGCCAAGCACTCGGTATTCACCCAGGCCGAGTGGGAGCAGTTCGTTGCTACATTCGGGCGTAGCCTGTCCTCTTTGCTGGCGCCAGGTGACCGAGTGGCCAACCTGTTCTTTGCTGGCGACCTGTACGCCAGTTTCCTGTTCATTCAGGGCGCGCTGGCCCGTGCGCAAGTGCCCATCTGCGTGTTCCCCTTCACCGGCGCGGTCGAACCGCAGGTATTGACCGAGCAAATCGAGCTACACCAGATCAACGTGCTGGCCGGGGTGCCGGGAAAGTTGCTGCAGTATGCCTCGCTGCTTGAGCAGCAAGGTGTGCGTTTGCCCGGGGTCAGGATGGTGTTGTATGGCGGTGAAAGCCTGTTCGTCGAGCAGCTTCAGCTGTTCAGGGCCGTGCTGCCCAATGCCCGGGTGGTTTCGATTGGTTGCGCCAGCGTGGACGCGGGCTTGATTGGCGCGAGTACCCCCGATTGCCTGCCGGGCGAGCATCGCGCGTTCGAACCTGAGACCCTGGTCGAGATTGTTGATGAAGCCTCGGGGCTGCCGATCCATGAGGCGCACTGCGCCGGTTTGCTGGTCGTGACCAATCTGACGCGGACTCTGATGCCGATCATCCGCTACCCCGTGGGCGATCTGGCGGAGTGGACCGAAGCGCCCGGACGCGCGGGGCGCAAGTTCAGGCTGATGGGCCGTAGCAGCCAGGGCAACCGGGTAAGGGTCGGTTACGCGACACTGTTCCCTGACGATCTGGCGCAAGTGATCCTCGCACGCCTTGGTCCGCGCCAGTGGCAACTGACTATCGATCAGGTCAATGGGGTCGATCATATCGTGCTGCGCATCGCTCATGACAAGGATCCGGCAGCGGCCAGCGCGTTACTGCAAGCCATCGGGCGCAAGGACCCTGCGGTCGTGGAGCTCATGGCCGAAGGCGCGCTGAGGATTGCGATCGAGTGGTGTCGACCGGCGCAGTTGGCGACGCATCGACGTACCGGAAAGCTGCAGCGTGTCGTTGATCGCCGCGACTATTGCGGCCCTGCAGGACGGTTGCCGCGATGATCGTCGTGCGAGGTTTCGAAGTACAGGATGCGCAGCCGATCAGCGACTTGTTCATGCGGGTGTACGGGGAGCATTACTTCTACCCGCAGATCTACCTGCCGTCGGTCATCTGCCACCATAACCGTACCCAGCAATGGCAGTCGGTGGTTGCGTTGCGCGGGGAGCGTATCGTCGGCCACGCCCTGTTGTGGCGTTCTGCCGATGACGCAAGTTGTGCGGAACTGGCGATGATCGTGGTCGATCCGCAACTCCGGGGGCGGGGCATCGCGGGGCGCATGGGGCGCTACCTGTGCGATCACGCGCGGCGGCAGGGCATGTCGGTACTGACGATCAAGATGGTTGCCAGCCATGAGTGGTCGCAACGGCTGGGTGACTCGCTGGGCTTCCAGGTGACCGGGCTGCTGCTCGACTACGTGGATTCGGCGCTGTGCCCACGTCAACGGGAAAGTGCCATTCTGGGCGTACTGGCGTTCCAGGCTCAGCCTATTCCATTGACGTATACGCCAGTAAACGCGCCCGAGTGGATTGGGCCGTTGCAGGAACACTTCGGTACCGTAGCGCCGGGCTTTGCAGTGCCGGGCGCGGAGCCGACCCTGACCACCATCCGCGAGAATCGCCTGGATGTGACCCTCGAGCATCCCACCAGCGGCGATGCCATCGAACTCATGCGCTTGCCGTCCAAGTGGTTGACCCATGTGCAGGTGCGGATGGACATGAACCTGCCCTCGGTGTTGCCTGTGCTGCATCGCTGTGGCTTCGTTGACACGGGCCTGACCCTGGGGACCGGGCGGCAATGGTACTGGCTGTTGCAGCGAGGCTTTTCCAACAGCTCGTTACAACTGCACTGCCCCATGGCGCGTGCTTTACAGCATGCCGCCCAGCAGCGCATGGCATTGGCGAAAAGTGGTTGAAGGCTGGAAGTCGACAGGCATTAAAAAGCCGGCTTGTGGCCGGCTTCTTGGGGACGGTCTTGGTTTATTTTTGATAAACCGCAACCGCCTTAAACGGTTGGCAACATGGCCTTGAAAAGATGGCGGACGGCTGTGTCGGACGTCGCCAGGGCCTCTGGGATGCGGCTTGCATCCGCTTGGGCGGGATGTGCGGCGTAGCATACTCGGGCAGCCCGGCGATGCCCAGCAAAAAATAGTGCCAGTTGTTTCAAGCGGGGCGTTCCGGGCGCAGGCTCGACCACCAGAAAACCCAGCCGAGGACTTCCAGGCCCTGAACTCTGCGCTGGTAGGCGGTATAGCGTTCGCTGGGGTGGTTGAGGCGATCATGGCTGTGCAGGCACAGCGTGCCGTTGTGGCCGAGGCTGAGGTAGTGCACCCGCAGTCGGCCATTATGCAATAGCGCGTAGCACTCGCCGTCGACCACCCGGGTGAGGCTCCTGTCGATACCCAGAAGGCTGCCCTGGGGCAGCAACGGTGTCATGTTGGCGTGCGGCATGCTCACGCAGATGGCGGCGTGTGGCGGCACCTGCAAGGCGTCCAGCGCCTGTCGCGGGATGGCCTGGCAGTGGCCCGGCAGCGCTTGCAGCGTACTCTCCAGAAGGCGATGAAAGGGCAGGCTGGAATGCTCCGTGCCTTGTGCGAGCAAGGGCGACAGCGCGCCATTGAGCGGCATGGGGGGCAATACGGCGGCAAGTGGCGCCGGGTGCTTCGAGCCTTCGCCGCTGCGCAGCCAGCGCCTGTTCACACAAAACAGATCGGCGAGTTCATCCAGGCGTGACAACGGCACGCCGCGTTTGAACCAGTTGTTGACGTGCTGGGGCGTGACGTTGCGTTGGGCGGCAAAATCGGAAGGGGTCAGGTTGCACTCCAGCAGGAGGGCTTTGAGACGGTCACCGGAAGTGTTCATGAGGTGAGTCTATCGACCCGAGATTTGTGTGGGTATCAACCGGATGTAGAGGCGTTTTGTAGGAAGTGGTGGTTTTTGTAGGCGGGGGCTTAGGAGTGCGTGTGAAATATTCGGGGCTTGAGCACTGGGCGATCAAGGTGGCGCTCAATATCATCGTGGCTGAGATGCCTGGATGAACACCGGCTGCCGCGCTGCCAGCCCCGCGCCAATAAAAAACCCCGCCGAAGCGGGGTTTTCCAGTGCCTGGTCTCAGCCCTTGTAGGCGGCGACCGACTTGGTGATCGCGGCGCGGGCGGCGTCGGCGCCTTCCCAGCCTTCGATCTTGACCCACTTGCCCTTCTCGAGATCCTTGTAGTTCGCGAAGAAGTGCTCGATCTGCTGGATCAGCAGGGCCGGCAGGTCGGTGTATTCCTTCACATCGACGTACAGCTGCGACAGCTTGTCGTGCGGCACGGCGATGACCTTGGCGTCGCCGCCGCCGTCGTCGGTCATGTTCAGCACGCCGACCGGACGGGCGCGGATCACCGAACCAGGGGCGACCGGGTACGGGGTCACGACCAGCACGTCCAGCGGATCACCGTCGTCGGCCAGGGTGTTGGGGATGAAGCCGTAGTTGGCCGGGTAGAACATCGGGGTGGCCATGAAGCGGTCGACGAACAGGGTGTCGCTGTCCTTGTCGATCTCGTACTTGATTGGCGCGTGGTTGGCCGGGATCTCGATAGCGACGTAGATGTCGTTCGGCAGGTCTTTGCCAGCCGGAATCTTGCTGTAGCTCATTGGGCAATGCCCCCGTGTTTGATCAAAAAAGTGGCGGCGATTATAGGCACATTCCCACCGCGCATGCCACGCCCGGCCTGATGTGCGGGCGCTTCAGGCGTGGCTTTCGCGGTAATCCGGATGCTCGGCCTGCAGGCGGCTCAGGCGGGCCAGCGGGTCCTGGCGGTAGAACAATGCCAGCTGCCGGTACACCTCGGGGTAGGCCTGGTGCAGCAGGTCGGGGCCGCTGAAGAAGTACTCGCTGGTGACGGCGAAGAACTCCGCCGGGTTTTCCGCGGCGTAGGGGTCGATGGCCGTTTCGGCGTCCGGGTCGGCATCGAGCTGGTGATTCAGGTCGTCGTAGGCCTGCTGCATGGCAGCGGCCCAGTCCTCGACGCGCATGTCGCCGTGCAACGGTGGCAGGCCGTTGGCGTCGCCGTTGAGCATGTCGAGCTTGTGCGCCAGTTCGTGGATAACCAGGTTGTAGGCCTCCCAGCCACCGCTGGCCAGCACGCCGGGCCAGGCCAGGATCACCGGGCCCTGCTGCCAGGCCTCGCCGCTGTGCTCGGCGTCCCACACGTGCTCCACGCCACTGGCGTCGCGGTGGCGCTGGGGGCTGACGAAATCGTCGGGGTAGAGGATCAGTTCGTGAAAGCCCTGGTACCAGTTGAGCGCGCCCAGGTGCAGCAGCGGCAACTGGGCCTGGACGGCGAGGAACAGGCGCTGCTCGTCGTCCAGCTCGACCCCGGGCAGGGTGGTCAGGTGCTTGTCGTGCAGGAACAGCACGCTGGCTTCACGCAGCCAGCGGTCTTCCTCGGCGCTGATGCCGTCGAGCAGGGGCAGGCGATCGCGGATCACCTGCCACAGGGCCGCGTCAACCGGGTAGCGGGCCAGGGTGCGCCGGCGGCGCCAGGCGCTGAACGACCACATGGCGCGATCAGTGGGCCTTGGCCGCGCGACCGAAACGGCCGCGCAGCAGGCCGAGGATCATCGGCACCAGCGACAGCAGGATGATGCCCACCACCATCAGCGACAGGTGCTGCTTGATGAACGGCACGTTGCCGAAGAAGTAGCCCAGGGTGACCAGGCCGCCCACCCACAACAAGGTGCCGGCCACGCTGAAGGCCAGGAAGCGCGGGTAGTGCATGTGGGCGATGCCAGCGACGAACGGTGCGAAGGTGCGCAGGATCGGCAGGAAGCGCGCCATGGTGACGGTCTTGCCGCCGTGGCGTTCGTAGAACTCGTGGGTGCGCTGCAGGTAGTCCTGGCGGAAGATCTTCGAGTTGGGGTTGCGGAACAGCCGTTCGCCGGCGGTGCGTCCGATCACGTAGTTGGTGCTGTCGCCGAGAATGGCCGCGAGCATCAACAGGCCGGCGAGCAGCACCGGGTCCATGCCGCCCCCGGCGGCCACGGCACCGGCGATGAACAACAGCGAATCGCCCGGCAGGAAGGGCATGACCACCAGGCCGGTTTCGCAGAAGATCACGGCGAAGAGGATGGCGTAGATCCACGGACCGTAGTTGTTGACCAGCAGGTCGAGGTAGGCATCGAGATGCAGGATGAGGTCCAGCGGGTTGAAATCCATGTACAGCACCTGTGTTCTTGACCCGCTTCTACGGGCGCGCGATAACGGACAGCGCCATGGGCATAGGAAGAGTCACCGCTGAGGGGGTAACTATTCGCACATGACAGGAGCGGGGATTATACGGCGAAGTGGCGAAGATGCCCGGAGAGTTTGTAGCGGAGCGTTACGACAGGGTAATGGGGCTTTCAGAGGGAGTGTCTGTGTGTGGGAGCAACTGTCTTGCTTAACTGCTAAAGCTAGCGCGGTCGCTGTGGGAGCGGCTTCAGCCGCGAACACCGGCACAGCCGGTGCCTGGCACCGCGTCGCCTTCTTCGCGGCGGTGCGGCGGTCCGACAAGCCCGCTCCCACAGGTATGGTGCATGCCCTGAGGTCGGCGCGGTCGCTTGCTTCGCGGGTAAACCCGCTCCTACAGAGAGCTGCCAGGCATCACTCCTGGCTGATCGGCAGGATGTAGTTCTCGAACTCGGTATCCTTGCGAAAGCCCATGGATTCGTAGGTCTTGCGCGCCACTTCGTTGTCGCTGCTGGTGGATACGCGCATGCGCACGGCATTGGACTCCCTGGCCATCTTCTTGGCTTCGCGCATCAGGTGGTCGGCCACCAGCATGCGTCGGGAATCTTCGGCGACGTAGATATCGTTGAGGATCCACACGCGCTTGAGCGATAGCGACGAGAAGCTTGGATACAGCTGGCAGAAACCCAGCAGGCGGTCGTCGCCGTCATCCGGCAGGGCCAGGTAGATGATCGACTCGCCACGCTTGAGGCGCTTTTCCAGAAAGCTGCGCGAACTGTCGGGATAAGGCAGCTGGCCGTAGAACTCGCGGTACTTCACGAACAACGGGGTCAGCAGGTCGAGGTGTTCCAGGGTTGCCTTGATGATGCGCATGGGCGGGCCTCTGAGTCCATTGGGGAGACGGCGGATTGCCAGCAGCGTCCTCTGGCATGCTGCCTAAAGCAGGCTAGAAGCGCAATCCGCCTTCTGTGACATGTTTTTTACCCGTCACCGAGCAGGAAGTTCCCGGTTTTGCCCGTGGAGCCTTCACTGTCGATGCTATGGACCTCGGCTTCGTCCTTCAAATTCACCCCTGACAGCTGGCGCCGGCAGGCTTCGCGCATCAGGTACAGCAGGCGATGGGCGGCCATGCCGTAGCTCAGGCCCTCCAGGCGCACGTTGGAGATGCAGTTGCGGTAGGCGTCGGTCAGGCCGACTTTGGGCGCATAGGTGAAATACAGCCCCAGGCTGTCCGGCGAGCTCAGGCCCGGACGTTCGCCGATCAGCATCACCGTCATGCGCGCACCAAGCAGTTCGCCCACCTCGTCGGCCACCGCCACCCGGCCTTGCTCGACCAGCAGCACCGGGGCGCTGGTCCAGCCGTCGGCGGCGGCCTGTTCTTCGAAACGGCTGAGGAAGGGCAGGGTATGGCGGTGTACCGCCAGCGCCGAAAGACCATCGGCGACGACGATGGCCAGGTCGACCCCGCCGGGGTTGGCCTGGGCGTGCTCGCGCAGTGCCTGCACCGAGTCCTGGTGCAGGCGCCGGCCCAGGTCGGGGCGTTGCAGGTACTGGTGACGATCGCTGGCAGCGCTGTGCAGCAGCAGGCTGTCGCGGCCCCGGTCACGCAGTTGCTGGCGCAGGCCGGCATGATCGAATGGCAGGTGCACGGCATCGCGGGCCTGGGCGTGGGCGTACTGGAAGTCCAGCTGCGCGCCGGTCGGCAGGCTGATCCCGGTGCGGCCCAGGGCAATGCGCGCCGGCGTGAGGTTGCGCAGGGCCAGCCAGGGATTGTCCGGGGTGGGGGTGTGTCGTTCCATGGTCACCTCTAGGCCAGATGCCGCAAGGCCTGGCGGAAAGCCGGCGGCAGGTTGTCGCCGAAGCGGATGCGGCCGTCGGCCTGGGTGAAGATGCCGGTGCGCGCCAGCCACGCTTCGAATTCCGGCCCGGGCTTCAGGCCCAGGGTCTGGCGGGCATAAAGCGCGTCGTGGAACGAGGTGGTCTGGTAGTTGAGCATGATGTCGTCGGAGCCAGGGATGCCCATGATGAAGTTGATTCCGGCCACGCCCAGCAGGGTCAGCAGGGTGTCCATGTCGTCCTGGTCGGCTTCGGCGTGGTTGGTGTAGCAGATGTCGCAGCCCATCGGCACGCCCAGCAGCTTGCCGCAGAAGTGGTCCTCGAGGCCGGCGCGGATGATCTGCTTGCCGTTGTACAGGTATTCCGGGCCGATGAAGCCAACCACGGTGTTGACCAGGAACGGCTTGAAGTGCCGGGCCACGGCGTAGGCGCGGGTTTCGCAGGTCTGCTGGTCGACGCCATGGTGGGCGTTGGCCGACAGCGCGCTGCCCTGGCCGGTCTCGAAGTACATCAGGTTCTGCCCGACCGTGCCGCGCTTGAGCGACAGGCCGGCCTCGTAGCCTTCCTGCAACACATTGAGGTTGATGCCGAAGCCGGCGTTGGCCGCCTCGGTGCCGGCGATGGACTGGAACACCAGGTCCAGCGGCACGCCGCGGTTGATCGCCTCGATCGAGGTGGTGACGTGGGTCAGTACACAGGACTGGGTGGGGATGTCGTAGCGCTGGATGATCGCGTCGAGCATTTCCAGCAGTGCGCAGATCGAGGCGATGCTGTCGGTGGCCGGGTTGATGCCGATCATGGCGTCGCCATTGCCGTAGAGCAGGCCGTCGAGAATGCTGGCGGCGATGCCGGCCGGCTCGTCGGTGGGGTGGTTGGGCTGCAGCCGGGTCGACAGCCGCCCGCGCAGGCCCATGGTGCCGCGGAACTGGGTGACCACGCGGATTTTCTGCGCCACCAGCACCAGGTCCTGGACGCGCATGATCTTCGACACCGCCGCGGCCATTTCCGGGGTCAGGCCCGGGGCCAGGGCGCGCAGGCTGTGCTCGTCGGCGTGCTCGCCCAGCAGCCAGTCGCGCAGGCCGCCGACGGTCAGGTGGCTGACCGGGGCGAAGGCCTGCTTGTCGTGGCTGTCGATGATCAGCCGGGTGACTTCGTCGCTTTCATAGGGGATCAGCGCCTCGTCCAGGAAGTGCTTGAGCGGGATGTTGGCCAGGGCCATCTGCGCGGCGACCCGCTCGCCGTCGTTGCTGGCGGCGACGCCAGCCAGGTAGTCGCCGGAGCGTGCCGGACTGGCCTTGGCCATCACGTCCTTGAGGCTGTCGAAGCGGTAGACCTGGTGGCCTACGGTGTGGGTGAAACTTGCCATACAGAATCTCCAGAGCGCCGCAGGCCTGGCCTGCGGCGTAAGTCGGCGATCAGTGCAGGGCCTCTTCGGCCTTCTGGATCGCGGCGAATTCTTCTTCCGGGGTACCGGCCACCAGGTGGTGACGGCTGTAGAAAGCAAAGTAGGCAATCAATACTGCATAGATCACCGCAGCGCCAATCACCACCCGTGGGTCGACCAGGAACCCGGCGACCACGGCGACGCAGGCCAGCACCAGGGCCAGGCCCGAGGTGAAGATGCCGCCAGGGGTGCGGTATGGACGCTCCATTTTCGGCCGACGAATGCGCAGGGTAATGTGCGCGGCCATCATCAGCACATAGGACAGCGTGGCGCCGAACACCGCCACCAGGATCAGCAGGTCGCCCTGGCCGGTCAGTGACAGGGCGAAGCCAATGATCCCGGGGATCACCAGGGCCAGCACCGGCGCCTTGCTCTTGTTGGTTTCCGACAGTTTGCGTGGCAGGTAGCCGGCACGGGACAGCGCAAAGATCTGCCGCGAATAGGCGTAGATGATCGAGAAGAAGCTGGCGATCAGGCCGGCCAGGCCGACCAGGTTGACGAAACCGCCCATCCAGGTGGAACCACCGTAGGCCTTGGCCAGCGCCTCGACCAATGGGTTGCCCGAGGCCTTGAGGGCTTCGGAGCCGGCGCCGCCGGGGCCGACCACCAGGATCAGCAGGGCGAAGGCCAGCAGCACCAGCATTGCGCCGATCAGGCCGCGAGGCAGGTCGCGCTTAGGATTCTTGGTTTCCTCGGCGGCCAGTGGCACACCCTCGACGGCGAGGAAGAACCAGATCGCGTAGGGGATTGCCGCCCACACGCCGACATAGCCGAACGGCAGGAAGCTGCTGGCACCGGCGGCGTTGGTCTGGGCGATGTCGAACAGGTTGGCGGCATCGAAATGGGGCACCATGCCGATCAGGAACACCGCCAGGGCGATGGCGGCGACCGCGGTGATGATGAACATCAGCTTGAGCGCCTCGCCCACGCCGAGGATGTGGATGCCGATGAACACCACGTAGAACGCCAGGTAGATCATCCAGCCGCCGATGCCGAACAGCGATTGGCAATAGGCGCCGATGAAGGTGGCGATGGCCGCCGGAGCGATGGCGTATTCGATGAGGATCGCGGTGCCGGTGAGAAAGCCGCCCCAGGGGCCGAAGGCGCTGCGGGCGAAGCCGTAGCCGCCACCGGCGGTGGGGATCATCGACGACAGCTCGGCCAGGGAGAAGCACATGCACAGGTACATGGTGGCCATCAGCAGGGTGGCGAGGAACATGCCGCCCCAGCCGCCCTGGGCCAGGCCGAAGTTCCAGCCGGCATAGTCGCCGGAAATCACGTAGGCCACGCCCAGGCCCACCAGCAGGACCCAGCCGGCGGCGCCTTTTTTCAGTTCACGTTGCTGGAAATACTCGGAATTGACCTTTTCGAAGTCGACGGAGGAGCTCGCCGGCGCGCCGGCGGAGTGATCGCTTGGCATGGTGTTCACCTGTTGTTTTTCTTAGGTTGCCGGAGGGACTGCCGGCCACTGGTGATTCGTTTGCAGGAAGCGGGCCAGGGGGCAGCTGCAAGCTCCAAGCCGCAAGCTTCAAGGAAAGCAGCCTTTCTCAGGCCTGCTTTTTCTTGTCGCTTGAAGCTTGAAGCTTGAAGCTGCAGTCGTTAGAAGAAGCCCAGCGGGTTGATGTCGTAGCTCACCAGAAGGTTCTTGGTCTGCTGGTAGTGGTCGAGCATCATCTTGTGGGTCTCACGACCAACGCCGGACTTCTTGTAGCCACCGAACGCGGCATGCGCCGGGTACAGGTGGTAGCAGTTGGTCCACACGCGACCGGCCTTGATGCCACGGCCCATGCGGTAGGCGCGGTTGATGTCGCGGGTCCAGACGCCGGCGCCGAGGCCGAACTCGGTGTCGTTGGCGATGGCCAGGGCCTCGGCTTCGTCCTTGAAGGTGGTGACGCTGACCACCGGGCCGAAGATCTCTTCCTGGAACACGCGCATCTTGTTGTTGCCCTTGAGCAGGGTTGGCTGGATGTAATAACCGGTAGCCAGCGCGCCTTCCAGTTGCTCCACCTTGCCGCCGGTCAGCAGCTCGGCGCCCTCTTCCTGGGCAATCTTGAGGTAGGACTGGATCTTCTCGAACTGCTGCTGCGAGGCCTGGGCGCCGACCATGGTCTCGGTGTCCAGCGGGTCGCCGCGCTTGATCTGCAGCACCTTCTTCATCACCACTTCCATGAACTGCGGGTAGATCGATTCCTGCACCAGAGCGCGGGAAGGGCAGGTGCACACTTCGCCTTGGTTGAAGAAGGCCAGGACCATGCCCTCGGCGGCCTTGTCGATGAACGCAGGCTCGGCCTGCATGATGTCCTCGAAGTACACGTTGGGCGACTTGCCACCCAGTTCCACGGTGGACGGGATGATGTTCTCGGCGGCGCATTTCATGATGTGCGAGCCCACCGGGGTGGAGCCGGTGAAGGCAATCTTGGCGATGCGCTTGCTGGTGGCCAGGGCTTCACCGGCCTCGCGGCCGAAGCCTTGGACCACATTGAGCACGCCCTTGGGCAGCAGGTCGCCGATCAGCTCCAGCAGCACGGTGATGCCCAGCGGGGTCTGCTCGGCGGGCTTGAGCACCACGCAGTTGCCCGCGGCCAGGGCCGGGGCGAGCTTCCAGGCGGCCATCAGCAACGGGAAGTTCCACGGGATGATCTGCCCGACCACGCCCAGCGGTTCGTGCAGGTGGTAGGCCACGGTGGTTTCGTTGATCTCGGCGGCGCCGCCTTCCTGGGCGCGGATGCAACCGGCGAAGTAGCGGAAGTGGTCGACCGCCAGCGGGATGTCGGCGTTGAGGGTTTCGCGGATCGGCTTGCCGTTGTCCCAGGTTTCGGTGATGGCCAGCAGTTCGAGGTTCTGCTCGATGCGATCGGCGATGCGCAGCAGCACGTTGGAGCGGTCCTGCACCGAAGTGCGGCCCCAGGCGTCGGCGGCGGCGTGGGCGGCGTCGAGGGCCTTGTCGATGTCTTCGGCGGTGGAACGAGGGAATTCGGCAATCAGCTTGCCGTTAACCGGAGAGGTGTTTTCGAAATATTGCCCTTTCACCGGAGCTACAAACTCACCACCGATGTAGTTGCCGTAGCGGCTCTTGAAGGAAACCTTCGCGCCGTCGGTGCCGGGATGTGCGTAACGCATGGGGTATCTCCTGGTCGTTGTGATTGTTGCGGAGTTTCAAAGCGTAGAGCAAAGGTCGGGCCAGTGCCGGTAGGCCCTTGTGAATCAATGACTTGAGTCAAGCCAGAAAGACTTCATGGAGTGCCTTGTACCGTGGCTGGCACGGCGTGAGTGACACTTTGTGCCGTTCTTGGCACGGTCATGACTCGATGGTCAGCCCGCCATTGCAAAGCCTGCGCCGCTGGAGGATGCTGGCGGGACGCTCGATCTGCGGAGAACAACAACATATGCAGAGCAACCCGTTCAGCCGCCATGCCCAGCAAGTGCTCACGGTCGCCCATGGGCAGACCAGCGGGCCGGGCAGCGACCCGTCCATCGCCCGCTCCTGGCTGCGCTGCCTGGAGGACTACCACCTCGACCCAGCCCGGGCCCAGGCTCCGGTAGTGCTCGAGCACGGCCGCCTGCTGGAGAGCCGCGAGCGCCTGCAGCAGGTGCTGCAGATCGCCGACACCGAGATGAACAGCCTGCACCAGCAGCTGTCTGGCGCCGGCCATGCGGTACTGCTGACCGACGCGCGCGGGGTGATCCTCAACTGCGTCACCGCGCCCAGCGAGCGGCGCATCTTCGAACGCGCCGGGCTATGGCTCGGCGCCGACTGGAGCGAAGCCCGCGAGGGCACCAATGGCATCGGCACCTGCCTGATCGAACGCCAGGCCCTGACCATTCATCAGGATGAACACTTTCGCGGTCGGCACACCGGGCTGACCTGCTCGGCCAGCCCGGTGTTCGACCCGCATGGCGAACTGCTCGCGGTGCTCGACGTGTCGTCGGCGCGGCCCGATATGTCGCGCCAGAGCCAGTTCCACACCATGGCCATGGTCAACCTCTCGGCGAAGATGATCGAGAGCTGCTATTTCCTGCGGCATTTCGAGCAGCAATGGCTATTGCGGTTTCACCTGCAGGCCGAGTCGGTCGGCTTGTTCAGCGAAGGCCTGCTGGCCTTCGATGGCGACGGGCGGATTTGCGCGGCCAACCAGAGCGCGTTGAACCTGCTGGGCAGCATCCGTGGCGGTGTACTGGGCAAATCGGTGGAAAGCTTCTTCGCCTGTGGCCATGACGAGCTGTTCAGCCGCGCAACACCGCAAGGCAGTACCGCTTGGCCATTGCATACCCGCGATGGCCGGCAGGTGTTCGCCAGCCTGCGGGGCCAGGCGCGTGCGCCGGTCTGGTCGGTGCCGGTGGCATTGCCCCAGGCCAGCGACCCCGGCATCTGTCTGCTCGACCCGGCGCTGCAGCATGATTTTCGCCGTGCCGTGCGCGTCTTCGAACGTGACGTGCCGTTGTTGCTGCGCGGCGAGACCGGCTGCGGCAAGGAGGCTTTCGCCCAGGCCGTGCACCAGGCCAGTGCCCGTCGGCACAAGCCGTTCGTGGCGATCAACTGCGCATCGATCCCCGAGAGCCTGATCGAGAGCGAGCTGTTCGGCTACCGCGGTGGCAGTTTCACCGGGGCGCGCAAGGAAGGCATGCGCGGCAAGTTGTTGCAGGCCGATGGCGGCACCTTGTTGCTGGACGAAATCGGCGACATGCCATTGGCGCTGCAGACCCGTCTGCTGCGGGTGCTTGAGGAGCGCCAGGTGGTGCCTATCGGCGGCGAGCCGCAGGCGGTGGATGTGCGGATCGTCAGCGCCACCCACCGCGACCTGCTGGAGCGGGTGGCGCAAGGCACGTTCCGTGAAGACCTCTATTACCGGCTCAATGGCCTTGAAGTGGCGCTGCCGGCGCTGCGCGAGCGCAGTGACAAGGGGCAGTTGCTGGATTTCTTGCTGGCGCAGGAGGCCGAGGGCCAGGTCATTGGTCTTGAGCCCGGCGCTCGCCAGGCGCTGCTGGATTTCAACTGGCCAGGCAACGTGCGGCAGTTGAGGAATGTGCTGCGTACCTTGGTGGCGTTGTGTGACGGTGCGAATATCGAGTTTTCCGATCTGCCTACCGTTGTCCGCCAAGGCGCGTCCTCCGTAGGAGCGGCCTTGTGCCGCGAAAGGGCCGCAGAGCGGCCCCAGGATCCTGAAGTCGCCGGGGCTGCCGCGCAACCCTTTCGTGGCATAAGGCCGCTCCTGCACGCCGAACGCGATGCGCTGCTCGCCGTACTGGAGGCAAACCGCTGGCACCTGACCCGCGTCGCCGAGCACCTGGGCATCAGCCGCAACACGCTCTATCGAAAACTGCGCAAACACGGCATCAACCGAGGCGCCTGAGCAAAACACCGGGTGCGATTTCCCGCGCCCTGGGCTACCCTGCCTCGACGTTTTGCGAGGTCGATCATGCACATTCATATTCTCGGTATTTGCGGCACTTTCATGGGTTCGCTGGCCGTGCTGGCCAAGGAACTTGGCCACCGCGTCACCGGCTCCGACGCCAATGTCTACCCACCGATGAGCACCCAGCTCGAAGCCCAGGGCATCGAACTGACCCAGGGTTATGACCCGGCCCAGCTGGAGCCGGCACCGGACCTGGTGGTGATCGGCAACGCCATGTCGCGGGGCAACCCGGCGGTGGAGTACGTGCTGAACAAGGGCCTGCCCTATGTGTCCGGGCCGCAGTGGCTGGCCGACCATGTGCTGCAGGGGCGTTGGGTCTTGGCGGTAGCGGGTACCCACGGCAAGACCACCACCAGCAGCATGCTGGCCTGGGTGCTGGAGCACGCCGGCATGAGCCCGGGCTTCCTGATCGGCGGCGTGCCGCAGAACTTCTCGGTGTCGGCGCGCCTGGGCGGCACGCCGTTCTTCGTGGTCGAGGCCGACGAATACGACAGCGCCTTCTTCGACAAACGTTCCAAGTTCGTCCACTACCACCCGCGCACCGCGATCCTCAACAACCTCGAGTTCGATCACGCGGACATCTTCCCCGACCTGGCATCCATCGAGCGGCAGTTCCACCATCTGGTGCGCACCATCCCCAGCGAGGGCCTGGTGATCCACCCGACCACCGAGCAGGCCTTGGAGCGGGTGATCGGCATGGGCTGCTGGACCCCGGTACAGACCACCGGCGAGGGTGGCCAGTGGCAGGCGCGCCTGCTCAGCGCGGATGGCTCGCGCTTCGAAGTGCTGTTCGAGGGCCAGGCCCAGGGCGTGGTGGACTGGGCCCTGACCGGCCAGCACAACGTCGCCAACGCCCTGGCGACCCTGGCGGCTGCGCGCCATGTCGGCGTGGCACCGGCCATGGGCATCGAGGGCCTGAGTGAGTTCAAGAGCGTCAAGCGGCGGATGGAGAAGGTCGCTGAAGTCCAGGGCGTGACCATCTACGATGATTTCGCCCACCACCCGACCGCCATCGCCACCACCCTCGACGGCTTGCGCAAGCGGGTTGGCGAGGCGCCGGTGATCGCGGTGATCGAGCCGCGCTCCAACTCGATGAAGCTTGGTGCGCACCGTGACGGCCTGCCGGAAAGCGTCAACGACGCCGACCAGGTGATCTGGTACGCGCCACCCAACCTCGGCTGGGACCTGGCGGGCACCGCCGCGCAGTGCAAGGTGCCGAGCATGGTCGCCGACAGCCTCGAAGCCATCATCGAGCGTATCAAGGGGCAGGCCCGTCCCGGTACCCATGTGGTGATCATGAGCAACGGCGGCTTCGGCGGCCTGCACGGCAAGCTGGCCGAGGCCCTGAAGTGAGCGGTCCCGAGCGCATCACCCTGGCCATGACCGGCGCCTCTGGGGCGCAGTACGGCTTGCGCCTGCTCGATTGCCTGGTGCGCGAGGACCGCGAGGTGCACTTTCTGATCTCCAAGGCCGCGCAACTGGTGATGGCCACCGAGACCGACGTGACACTGCCAGCCAAGCCCCAGGCGATGCAGGCATTCCTCACCGAGTACACCGGCGCCGCCGACGGGCAGATCCGCGTGTATGGCAAGGAAGACTGGATGTCGCCGGTGGCCTCGGGCTCCGGCGCGCCGGCGGCGATGGTGGTGGTGCCCTGTTCCACCGGCACCCTGTCGGCGATCGCCACCGGTGCCTGCAACAACCTGATCGAGCGCGCCGCCGATGTGACCCTCAAGGAGCGTCGGCAACTGATCCTGGTGCCGCGCGAGGCGCCGTTCTCGACGATTCACCTGGAGAACATGCTCAAGCTGTCGCAGATGGGCGCGGTGATCTTGCCGGCGGCGCCGGGGTTCTACCATCAGCCGCAGAGCATCGACGACCTGGTCGATTTCGTCGTGGCGCGGATTCTCAACCTGTTGAATATCCCGCAGGACATGCTGCCGCGCTGGGGTGAGCATCACTATGGGGTCGATGATTGAAGCGCACCCTGACAGGGCTGTTGGTGTTGGCCCTGCTCGGCGGCTGCGCCACGGTGCGCACGCTGGATGCCAACAAGCCGGGGGCGCCGGTGGTGTACGCCGGGACCCGGCTTGACCTGTATGTGATGAACGGCGGGTGCTGCCCGGAGGATCGCTTCGGCGCCACTGCGCCGGCTTACCCAGGGCTGGACCTGCCAGGCAGCGCGTTGCTCGACACCTTGCTGCTGCCGTTGTCGTTACTGACGGCGGCGGGGGTGGGCTTTAACGCCACGGGCGGTTTGTAGCAGCCCTTTCGCGGGTAAACCCGCTCCCACAGGTTATGCGCGGAGCCTGTGGGAGCAACTGTCTTGCTCAACTGCTAAAGCTAGCGGGGTCGCTGTGGGAGCGGGTTTACCCGCGAAAGGGCCATAACAGGCCAACGCTATTTCTTGCCGAGTTTTCGCAACTCGTCCGATTCGACCACCCGAATCCCGTCCTCTTCTTCCAACGCCAGGCGCCACAGCGCCCGGGCCAGGGTGCAGGCCTCGATGCCCCGGTACTTGCCCGGTATCAGGCGGGCGAAGGGCGCCGCCATGCGTTCACCCAGGCGTGGCTCGATCCGCTCGCCCAGCAACAACGAAGGCCGCACGATGGTCAACTGTGGCCAGTCCTGCTGCTTGAGCGCTTCTTCCATTTCGCCCTTGACCCGGTTGTAGAAGATCGACGACTTCGCATCGGCGCCCAGCGCGCTGATCACCAGCAGGTGACGGGCGCCCATCTCCCGGGCGCGCTTGCTGAAGGCCACGACCATGTCCAGGTCGACGGCGCGGAAGGCATTTTCCGAGCCGGCCTGCTTGAGCGTGGTGCCCAGGCAGCAAAAAGCGATATCGACGCGACCGGCCAGTTGCGGGAGAAACACCGCCGGGTCGCCCACCGGGTTTTCCAGGTGCGGGTGTTCGGCGAGGGGGCGGCGGGTCGGGGCCAGCACGCGGCTGATGGTGGGCTCGTTGAGCAGGCGGTCGAGCAGGTGTTCACCCGTCAGACCCGTGGCACCGGCAAGCAGGACATGTTGAGGCGTCAGGTACATGATGTCTCTCCCTCGTTACTACTCAGCTTAGTGGGCGCCAGGTGTTTTCGCCTGTTCCCCCGAAGCTGGCTGGGCTTCATTGCGCAAGGCTTGCTCGGCCTGTTGCCGGCGCAGGCGCTGCCAGTGGTTGACCACCGCTGGCGGCGCCCAGAGCTGCGGCTCAGAGGCTTCGAAGCCTTCCCTTCGTTCTCTTTCGGCAACGCTTTGGCGCGCCAGTTCAAACGCTTGTTTCAAATCGTCGGTCTGGTTCAGCGCCTGGGCGAACAGGGCATCGCCGAAATAGGTGAAGTCGGCTTCCTCCGAGCAACCGAACGATACCCGGTCGGGGCGCGCGGCCGTCATGATCAGGGTGCGATCGTTCTTGAGCGGGGCGATATAGCCCCCGGAATAGCAGGCGGAGATGACGATCACCTTGTCGCGGTCCTTCAGCGGCGCCAAGGCGCTGGCCAGTTCGTCGGCGGACAGGTCGGCCAGTTGCAGGCGTGGCTGGTCGAGCACCAGCTGGTGATCGTGGCTGCCATGGCTGGTCAGGTAGATGAACACCAGGTCTTCCGGGCCGCTGCGCTCGGCCAGGGTGTGCGCGGCGCGGGTGATATTCTCGCGCGTGGCCATGGGGCGGTCGGCCAGGTGGTCGCGGTGGTTGACCAGGGTGATCTGGCCATGGGCGCCGAAGCGTATCCTGAGCATGTTGCTGACGTAGTCGGCCTCGCGCAGGAATACGCTCTGCTGGCCGTCGCCGGCCACCACCAGGCTGTACAGCTGCACCGGCGGGCGCGTGGCGGGTACCTTGGCCAGGGCCTCGTCGAGCAGCTTGCCTTGATTGAGCAGGGCCAGGTCCAGCGGGTCGGGCAGCAACCTGCCTTTTTCGTCGCGAACCCGTACGCCGTTGACCCAGGTACCGCCCTCGACACGCCCATCCGGATGGGTCAGGCGGCCATCGCCGTGGTAGGCATCATCGGCAAACCCACCTACGTACTGGCCGCCATCGGCCAGTTGCAAAGTCCCGAGACCGTTGAAGCGCCAATCGCGGAAGCCGCCTTTGTAGCGGCTGCCGTCGCTGCCCAGCAGCTCGCCTTCGCCAACCAGCGAGCCGTCCTTGAAGTCACCGATCCAGACGTCGCCGTCGTTGTTCTCGTAGCGACCGCGGCCTTCGAGGCGGTTGTCCTTGAATTCGCCGATGTACTGCTCGCCGTCGGCACTGTCGTAGGTGCCGGCCCCCTGCAACTGGCCATCGATGAAGTGGCCGCTGAACTGATTGCCGCTGGCGTCGCTGCGCACCCCCGCGCCATTGGGCTTGCCCCGGGCGAACAGCCCCTGGTAGCGGCTGCCGTCGGCCAGTTCCAGCTGGCCGGCGCCGTCGTACTGGTCGTCCTTGAACTGGCCACGGTACGTCTGGTCGTGCTGCTTGAGCGTGCCTTCGCCGTCGCGCCGGCCATGTCTGAATGTGCCGGCGTAGTGGCTGCCGGGGGTGGTCAGGTCGCCCAGGCCCTGGAACAGGCCTTCGCTGAACTGGCCACGGTAGACCTCGCCGTTGCTGCCGTGCCATTCCCCTTGGCCGTGCCACTGGCCGTCCTTGAAAGTGCCGGCGTACCAGCTGCCATTGGGGTAGTCGATGCGCCCCTCGCCCTGCAACAGGCCGTCGACCACCTGGCCCCGGTAACGGCCGCCGTCGGGCAGGCGCGCGTCGGGTGGCGACAGGGGTTCACCTTCGCCACAGGCGGCGAGCAGCAGGATCAGGGTCAGGGGCAGCAGTGGGCGCATGGCGGAGTCCGGACGAAGGATGCGCCGAGTATGCCGCAGAATGCCGAGGGGCGTGAATGAGGGGCACCCTTGGGAGCGGGTTTGCCCGCGAATCGAGCGAGTCGCATTCGCGGGTAGACCCGCTCCCACAGGATTCGAGCCGCTGTGGGTCAGCTCAGACGAAGCAGAGGGAGAGGGGTTCGGCAATGTAGGCGGGCTTCTCTTCGCCTTCGATCTCGAGGGTGACGGTGGCCTTGAGCAGCCATTGCCCCGGTTTCTTCTCGGTGGCGTCGGTCAGGTCCACCTTCAGCCGCACCTGGCTGTCGACTTTCACCGGCTGGATGAAACGCACGCTGTCCAGGCCATAGTTGACCACCATCTTCAACCCTTCGGGCAGCACCAGGATGTCTTCCATCAGCTTGGGGATCAGCGAGAGGGTGAGAAAACCATGGGCGATGGTGGTGCCAAACGGGGTCTTGGCCGCCTTCACCGGGTCGACATGGATGAACTGGAAATCGCCGGTGGCCTCGGCGAACAGGTTGATGCGTTGCTGGTCGATCTTCAGCCATTCGGAACGTCCCAGTTCCTTTCCAACGTACTGCGAAAGCTCTGCAACAGGTACATAGGGCATCGCGACTCTCCAGGTTGTCATTTGGTACGAAAGTGCAAGATCAGCACGGCCAGTGGTATCAGTCAAGTTGCCAGCATTTCGCCGAATATCGCCTTATAGACAGTTGCTTAGCGTGCTTATAATGGCCGCCATGCTCTGAGGGAGGTCTTTATGCTGCTGCGTGGTTTGACCTGGCTGGTGCTGTTCCAGTTGCTGGGGACGGCGATCAATCACCTGTTCCTGCACATCCTGCCCGGGCCGATCATCGGCCTGTTGCTGCTGCTGGCCTTCCTGATGATCCGTGGCGAGGTTGGGCAGCCGCTCAACGAGGCGGCCAGCAGCCTGCTGCGCTACCTGCCGTTGCTGCTGGTGCCGCCGGCGGTGGGGGTAATGGTCTATGCCAAGGACATTGCCGCCGACTTCTGGGCCATCGTCGGTGCGCTGTTGATTTCCTGTCTGCTGACCCTGGTGTTCGTCGGTGTGCTGATGCAAAAACTCATGCACCGCCAGGGCAAGCGCGAGGAGCAGCCATGACCCTCGACTGGCAAGGCGCGCTCGACGCGGTCATCCACCATCCCTTGTTCGGTATAGGCATCACCCTGGCGGCCTACCAGTTGGTGCTGGCCGCGTTCGAGAAGACCCGCTGGATTTTCCTGCAGCCGGTGCTGGTGTCGATGCTGGTGGTGATCGGCATCCTGCTGGTCTGCGGCATCGACTATGCCGAGTACCGCAAGAGCACCGAGATCATGAACATTCTCCTGGGGCCGGCCACCGTGGCCCTGGCGGTGCCGCTGTATCTCAACCTGCGGCGCATTCGCCAGCTGTTCTGGCCGACATTTACTACGCTGGTAGTCGGAGGCCTGTTCGCGACCGTGGCTTGCCTGGCGCTGGGCAAGTGGTTCGGCGCCGAGCACATGATCCTGATGACCATGGCGCCGAAGTCGGTGACGTCGCCGATAGCCATGCTGGTGGCCGAGCAGATCGGCGGGGTGGCGGCCCTGGCGGCGGTGTTCGTGTTGATCACCGGGGTGATCGGGGCGATCTTCGGCCCTGCGCTGCTCAGCCGCTGTGGCGTGCTCAGCCCCGAGGCCCGGGGCATGGCCCTAGGTGTGACCGCCCATGCGGTGGGCACCTCGGTGGCCTTGCAGGAAAGTGACGAGTGCGGCGCCTTCGCCGCGCTGGCGATGAGCCTGATGGGGGTGGCCACGGCGGTGTTCCTGCCGCTGGCGGTCAGCCTGGTGGCCTGAGGAGCAAAGATGACGCTACCGCTGTTTCCCCTCAATACCGTGTTGTTTCCCGGTTGCCTGCTCGACCTGCAGATCTTCGAGGCACGCTACCTGGACATGATCGGCCGCTGCATGAAACAGGGCGAAGGCTTTGGCGTGGTGTGCATCCTTGAAGGCGAGCAGGTGGGCAAGGCGCCGCCGCTGGTGGCGTCGGTCGGCTGCGAGGCGCTGATCCGCGACTTCGTGCAGCAGGACAACGGCCTGCTGGGCATTCGGGTCGAGGGCGTGCGGCGTTTTCGCGTCGAGCAGACGGACGTGCGCAAGGACCAGTTGCTGGTCGGCCAGGTGCAGTGGTTGCAGGAGCTGGCGGACAGCCCGTTGGTGGAGCAGGACGATGACCTGCTGGCGCTGTTGCTGGCCTTGGGCGAGCACCCGATGGTCGAGGCGCTGGACATGCCCCGGGATGTCGACGGGCGTCAGGCACTGGCCAACCAGCTGGCGTACCTGTTGCCGTTCATGGAGGAAGACAAGCTCGACCTGTTGGCGATCGATTCGCCGCAACTCAGGTTGGAGGCCATCCAGACGTTGCTCGAGCGGATCCAGGGCGAGTTGTTCGCCTGAAAGGCTTCGCGGGCAAGCCCGCTCCCACAGATTTTGCACAGGCCCTGTGGGAGCGGGCTTCAACCTCAATATTGGTAGCGCAGCAGCGCCTTGGGCAGCGCATGCAGGGCGAAGAACGCCAGCAGCGCGAAGCACGCCGGCAGCACCAGCCACCACACCCGTTGCGACAGCGCCGTGAGCGGCTGGCGATACTGCACCAGGGTCAGGCTCAACGCGCACACACAGCAGGCCAGCAGCGCGCCGGCGAGGATATCGGTCGGCCAGTGCGCGCCCAGGTACACCCGTGACAGGGCGATGGCCAGGGCCGGAATGCATCCCAGCAGCACCCAGGTCAGGCGCATGCGCGGCGGTTGACCGCGTCCGGCCAGCAGCGCCAGGACCAGGAAGAACGCAAACGACGCCGAACTGTGCCCGCTGGGCATGCTGTAGCTGGTCAGTGGATCGGCCAGGACCTCGGGCCGGGCGCGGGCGAACAGCCACTTGAGCGAGCCATTGGCCAGTGCCGTGCCGATCAGCGCGGCACCGGCGAACAGCGCGTGGCGCCACTGGCGGGCCAGCAACAGCAGGCCGGTCAGCAGGCCGCCGAGGAAAAACTGGGTACGGAAGTCGCCCAGCCGGGTCACGATCACCACCGCGCCGTCGATGGCCTGGCTGCGGTGCTCCTGGACCAGGGTCATCACGCCCTGGTCGAACGCGCTCAGATAGGGCCAGCCGATGAACAGCGCCGCCACTGCCACGCCGCTCAGCGCGGCGATCAGGCGTGTGGCATGGCGCTGGTCGCGGATGCTGCTGGTCAGGCTCAAGCCGACCAGTACGGCCAGCGAGCCGGCGACGATCCCGGCATCCAGCCAGAAGCCCTCCGGCAGCGGCAGGCGCATGGCCGCGCCCGTGGCCCAGCCTGGCAGCAGGTAGGCCACCGACCAGCCGGCGCCGGCCACCAGGCTGACGGCGATGAAGCGCGGCAAGGGCATGTCGAACATGCCGGCGACCATCGGCAACATCGGCCGCAACGGGCCGATGAAACGCCCGACCAGCAGGCTGGCGATACCGTAGCGCTGGAAGTAGGCCTCGGCACTGCCGATCCATTCCGGGTGGCTGCGCAGCAACGGCAGGCGACGGATGTTCTGGTGGAAGTACTTGCCGACGCCGTAGGAGATCGCGTCGCCGAGCAGGCCGCCGAGGAACCCCAGCAGCAGCGTTTCGCCCAGGCTGAAGGCGCCGCTGCCGGCCAGCACGGCGACGGCGAACAGCAGCACGGTGCCGGGGACGATGATGCCGGCGATCGCCAGGCATTCGACGCAGGCCACGATGAAGATGGCCAGGCCCAGCCACTGCGGGTTGGCGCCAAGCCAGGCGGTCAGGCTGTCCAGCCATTGGCCCATGGTTCAGTTTCCTTGTTCGAGCATGAAGAAGTCTTTGCCTTCGACCTGGCCACGGCGCAGCGGGTTGCGGGTGCAGAAGCGCGCGTAGTCGGCATCGACGAAGCGGTAGGGCAGGTGTTCGTCGCGGCCATGGGGGATGCCCAGGCGGGTAGTCTGGACCACCCGCGGCACGTGGATGGCGCAATCCTCGACGTACAGGCGCGCGGGGTCGAAGCGTTGGGCATCCCATTGCGGCACCTTCAGGCCCAGGGCGCGGCACAGCAGGGTCTGGCCGTTGCACAGGCGCTCGGGCGGACGCAGGTTGCCGCTGGCGTCGGGGTTGTTCAGCTGCATCCGCGCCAGGCTGTTGTCGCCCGAGAGGGCGTCGGTCCAAGGGTAGGCGGACTTGATCAGTACCGCGTTGCCCGGGCCGTGGGCGCTGAAATTGAGCGAATCACCGCCGCGGGCGTAGTACATGTAGATGTGTCCGCCATCGAGGAACAGTGCCTTGCGCTTCTCGGTGAAGCCGAGGGAGGCGTGGCTGCCCTTGTCGGTGAGGTAGTAGGCCTCGGTCTCGATGATCCGCGCCGCCAGCCACAGGTCGCCATGGCGATGGCGGATGACCTTGCCCAGCAAATCGCGGGCGAGGGTCTGGGCGTCGCGGTCGAAGAAGCTGTCGGGCAGGGCGCGGGCCGGGCAGGGGGCTTGGGCGTCGGGCATGCGGGCGGTTCGTGAGGGTAGAGGCGGGGATGATAGCAATGAATGGCTTAATCGAGGCTGAATCACCAGATCAGTGATTGGTCCTTTCGCGAGTAAACCCGCTCCCACAGATTATGTGTGGAGCCTGTGGGAGCGGGCTTGCCCGCGAAAAAACTGAATTAGGCGCAGGAATTGTCGATACGGGTGGTTACATCTTTCTTGCACATTCCCGCCAGCCATTTTCTACCATCCGCCACCCGCCGCTGGGCGTACCCGAGCGCTCCAGTTATAATCAGCCGATTTCCCCTTTGCCAAGACACCGAGCCCATGACCGAGTCCGTTCTTGACTACATGACCCGCCTGGGTCGCGCCGCCCGTGAGGCCTCGCGGGTGATCGGCCGTGCCAGCACCGCGCAGAAGAACCGCGCCCTGCAGGCCGCCGCCGATGCCCTCGACGCAGCCCGCGACGCGCTCACCGCAGCCAATGAACAGGACTTGGCCAATGGCCGCAAGAACGGCCTCGAACCCGCACTGCTCGAGCGCCTGGCGCTTACCCCGGCGCGTATCGACGGCATGATCACCGGCCTGCGCCAGGTCGCCAGCCTGCCGGACCCGGTCGGGGCCATCCGCGACATGAGCTACCGTCCGTCGGGCATCCAGGTCGGCAAGATGCGCGTGCCACTGGGGGTGATAGGTATCATCTACGAGTCGCGCCCCAACGTGACCATCGACGCCGCCAGCCTGTGCCTGAAGTCGGGCAACGCCACCATCCTGCGTGGCGGCTCCGAAGCCATCCACTCCAACCGCGCCATCGCCACCTGCATCCAGCGTGGCCTGGCCGAGGCCGGCCTGCCGCCAGCGGTGGTGCAGGTGGTCGAGACCACTGACCGTGAGGCGGTCGGCGCACTGATCAGCATGCCGGAGTACGTCGACGTGATCGTCCCGCGCGGCGGGCGTGGCCTGATCGAGCGCATCAGCCGCGACGCCCGGGTGCCGGTGATCAAGCACCTGGATGGCATCTGCCATGTCTTCGTCGATGCCCATGCCGACCTGGACAAGGCCTGGCGCGTGGCCTTCAACGCCAAGACCTACCGTTATGGCATCTGCGGCGCCATGGAAACCCTGTTGGTGGACCAGGCGGTGGCCGAGCGCTTCCTGCCGGAAATGGCCCGTCGCTTCCAGGAAAAGGGCGTCGAGCTACGTGGTTGCGAGCGTACCCAGGCGATCATCGATGCCAAGCCGGCCCGCGAGGAAGACTGGCACACCGAATACCTCGACGCGATCCTGTCGATCCGCGTCGTCGATGGCCTGGAACAGGCCATCGAGCATATCAACCACTATGGTTCGCACCACACCGATTCGATCATCACCGAGCACCAGGGCCAGGCCCGGCGTTTCATGGCCGAGGTCGACTCGGCATCGGTCATGCTCAACACCCCGACCTGCTTCGCCGATGGCTTCGAATATGGCCTGGGGGCGGAGATCGGCATCTCCACCGACAAGCTGCACGCACGCGGCCCGGTCGGCCTGGAAGGCTTGACCTGCGAGAAGTACGTGGTGATCGGCGACGGCCAGCTGCGCGGCCAGGAGTCCTGCTGAGTTGAGCGAGCCTGTGGCCGTCCGCCGCGTCGGCATTCTCGGCGGGACCTTCGATCCGGTGCATATCGGTCACCTGCGCAGCGCGCTGGAGGTGGCCGAGTTCATGGGTCTGGACGAACTGCGCCTGCTGCCCAATGCCCGGCCGCCGCATCGCGATACGCCGCAGGTGGCGGCCGAGGATCGCCTGGCCATGGTGCGCGGCGCCGTGCAGGGCGTTGCCTGCCTGAGCGTGGATGCCCGCGAGTTGGCGCGCGACAAGCTGTCGTACACCATCGACACACTCGAGTCGATCCGTGCTGAACTGAACACGCAAGACCAGCTGTTCCTGGTCCTGGGTTGGGACGCATTCTGCGGCCTGCCCAGCTGGCATCGCTGGGAAGAACTGCTGCAACACTGTCACATCCTGGTGCTGCAACGCCCGGATGCCGACGTTGAACCCCCAGACGAGCTGCGCAACCTGCTGGCGGCGCGCTCGGAGAGCGATCCCACCGCCATGTCCGGCCCGGCGGGGCACATTTCGTTCGTCTGGCAGACCCCGCTTGCGGTGTCCGCCACGCAAATCCGACAGCTGCTGGCCAGCGGCAAGTCGGTGCGGTTCCTGGTGCCGGACGCAGTACTGGCCTATATCGAGGCGCACGATCTGTATCGTGGGTCCAACTGACGGCGCCTGTGGGCGCCTCACTTAATGAGTTGAACGAGTTTTATATGACCAAGCAGAAAATCAATGGCATCAGTGGCGAAGAGCTGGTCGAGCTGACCAAGGCCGCGCTGGAAGACGTCAAGGCCCAGGACATCCAGATCATCGATGTGCGTGAAAAGCACAGCCTGACCGACTACATGATCATCGCCACCGGTACCTCCAACCGCCAGATCAGCGCGATGCTGGAAAAGGTCCGCGAAGCGGTCAAGGCCAAGGGCGTGCAGCCGCTGGGCGAAGAAGGCAAGGGCGACAGCGACTGGGTGCTGCTGGACCTGAACGACGTCATCGTGCACATGATGACCGCCGCTGCGCGTCAGTTCTACGACCTGGAGCGCCTGTGGCTGGGCGCCGAGCAGAGCCGTTCGGCCGATGGCAAGCACCACAGCCCGGAGCATGCCCATGAGTATGCCGACAAGCTCAAAGGCCGCGAGTAAGGTCGCGCCGTGCGTCTGCGCCTGATCGCGGTCGGCTCGCGCATGCCCAAGTGGGTCGAGGAAGGCTGGCATGAGTATGCCAAGCGCCTGCCCCCGGAGCTTGCGCTGGAGCTGGTGGAAATCCCGCTGAACACCCGTGGCAAGAACGCCGATGTCGCCCGCCTGATCCGTCAGGAGGGCGAGGCGATGCTGAGCAAGGTGCAGCCTGGGGAACGCATCGTCACCCTCGAGGTCCATGGCAAGCCCTGGAGCACCGAGCAACTGGCGGGCGAGCTGGACCGTTGGCGCCTGGACGCGCGCACGGTCAACCTGATGGTGGGCGGCCCGGAAGGGCTGGCGCCGGAAGTCTGCGCGCGTAGCGAACAGCGCTGGTCGCTGTCGCCGCTGACATTGCCGCACCCGTTGGTAAGGATACTCATCGGCGAGCAGATCTACCGCGCCTGGACTGTGTTGTCCGGGCATCCCTACCACAAATGAACCTGTAAGCCTGTCCGATGCCGCAGCAGATCCGCCTCAAGGACCACGAGAAAGACGCCCGCCTGGTGCGCAACCGCGTCGTCGTGGGCGCCGTGGCGGTGGTGCTGCTCGTCTGCGTGCTGATCGCCCGGCTGTACTACCTGCAGGTCATCCAGTACGACTATCACTCGACGCTGTCGGAGAACAACCGGGTGCATGTGCAGCCGATTCCTCCGACCCGCGGCCTGATCTTCGATCGCAATGGCGTGGTGGTGGCCGACAACCGTCCGAGCTTCAGCCTGGTGATGACCCGCGAGCGCGCGGGCAACCCCGGCAAGTGGCCGGAGGTGCTGGATGTGATCGTCGAAGTGCTGCAGCTCACCCCGGACGACCGCGCCCTGTTCGAGAAGCGCATGAAGCAGGGGCGTCGGCCCTTCGAGCCGGTGCCGATCCTGTTCGAGCTGACCGAGGAGCAGATCGCCCGCATCGCCGTGAACCAGTTCCGCCTGCCTGGCGTCGAGGTGGCGGCGCAGTTGGTGCGGCATTACCCACAGGGCGCGCATTTCGCCCACTCGGTGGGGTATGTCGGGCGGATCAACGAAAAGGAACTCAAGACCCTCGACCCGGTGAACTACAGCGGCACCCACCATATCGGCAAGACCGGCATCGAGCGCTTCTACGAAGACGAGCTGCACGGCCAGGTGGGTTACGAGGAAGTCGAGACCAACGCCCGAGGCCGGGTGCTGCGAGTGCTCAAGCGTACCGACCCCAAGCCGGGCAAGGACATTGTCCTGAGCCTCGACATCAAGTTGCAGGAGGCCGCCGAGCAAGCCTTGGGCGGGCGCCGTGGCGCCATCGTCGCCCTCGACCCGCGCACCGGCGAGGTGCTGGCGATGGTCAGCCAGCCAAGCTTCGACCCCAATCTGTTCGTCACCGGCATCAGCTTCAAGGCCTATGCCGAGCTGCGCGACTCGATCGATCGGCCGCTGTTCAACCGCGTGCTGCGCGGCTTGTATCCACCGGGCTCGACCATCAAGCCGGCGGTGGCCATCGCGGGCCTGGACAGTGGCGTGGTCACGGCCGCCAGCCGGGTGTTCGACCCGGGTTACTACCAACTGCCCAACTACGACCACAAGTACCGCAACTGGAACCGCACAGGCGATGGCTGGGTGGACCTCGATGTGGCGATCATGCGGTCAAATGACACCTACTTCTACGATCTTGCGCACAAGATGGGCATCGATCGGCTGTCGAGCTACATGAACAAGTTCGGCATCGGCCAGAAGGTGGCCCTGGACATGTTCGAGGAGTCCCCCGGCCTGATGCCTTCCCGCGAGTGGAAGCGCGCCACCCGCCGCCAGGCCTGGTTCCCCGGCGAAACGCTGATCCTCGGCATCGGCCAGGGCTACATGCAGACCACGCCGCTGCAATTGGCCCAGGCCACCGCGTTGATCGCCAACAAGGGCGTGTGGAATCGCCCACACCTGGCCAAGACCATCGAAGGCCAGCCGCCGGTGGACGACAACCCCATGGAGAACATCGTCCTGCGCGACAAGTCCGACTGGGCCAAGGTCACCCACGGCATGGAGCAGGTGATGCACGGCGCCCGCGGCACCGCGCGCAAGGCCGCCATCGGCTCGCCATACCGCATCGCCGGCAAGAGCGGCACGGCCCAGGTGGTGGCGATCAAGCAGGGCGAGAAGTACGACCGCAACAAGCTCCAGGAGCGTCATCGCGACCACGCGCTGTTCGTCGCCTTCGCCCCGGCCGAGGATCCACGGATCGTGGTCTCGGTGATGGTCGAGAACGGCGAGTCCGGCTCTGGCGTCGCCGCCCCAGTGGTGCGCCAGGTCATGGATGCCTGGCTGCTCGATGAAAATGGCCGGCTCAAGCCCGAGTTCGCCCCCGCCACCGTCGCCCAGGAATCGGCCCCGTGAAGAACAATTTCGATCGCATGCTCTCCAGCGAGGACGTGATGCGCCGGCGCGCCAGCTTCCTGCAGCGCATCCATGTCGACGGCCCCTTGCTGCTCATCCTCCTGACCCTGGCCGCTGGCAGCCTGTTCGTGCTGTATTCGGCCAGTGGCAAGAACTGGGACCTGCTGATGAAGCAGGCCACCTCGTTCGGCATCGGCCTGGTGTCGATGTTCATCATCGCCCAGCTCGAGCCACGCTTCATGGCGCGCTGGGTGCCGCTGGCCTACGTGGCCGGGGTGGTGCTGCTGGTCGTGGTGGACGTCATGGGCCACAACGCCATGGGCGCCACGCGCTGGATCAACATCCCCGGGGTGATCCGCTTCCAGCCCTCGGAGTTCATGAAGATCATCATGCCGGCGACCATCGCCTGGTACCTGTCCAAGCGCACCTTGCCGCCGCACCTCAAGCACGTGGCGATCAGCCTGGTGCTGATCGGCGTGCCGTTCATCCTGATCGTGCGCCAGCCAGACCTGGGCACCGCGTTGCTGATCCTCGCTTCCGGCGCCTTCGTGCTGTTCATGGGCGGGCTGCGCTGGCGCTGGATCATCAGCGTGGTGACCGCGGCAGTGCCGGTGGCGGTGGCGATGTGGTTCTTCGTGATGCACGACTATCAGAAGCAGCGCGTGCTGACCTTCCTCGACCCGGAGAGCGACCCGCTGGGCACCGGCTGGAACATCATCCAGTCCAAGGCGGCGATCGGCTCGGGCGGGGTCTTCGGCAAGGGCTGGCTGCTCGGCACCCAGTCGCACCTGGACTTCCTGCCCGAGAGCCATACCGACTTCATCATCGCCGTGCTTGGCGAAGAGTTCGGCCTGGTGGGTATCTGCCTGTTGCTGCTGATCTACATCCTGCTGATTGGCCGTGGGCTGATGATCACCGCCCAGGCCCAGACCCTGTTCGGCAAGCTGCTCGCGGGCAGCCTGACCATGACCTTCTTTGTATATGTGTTCGTCAATATCGGGATGGTCAGCGGCCTTCTGCCCGTGGTGGGCGTGCCGCTGCCCTTCATCAGCTATGGCGGAACTTCGTTGGTGACGCTGCTGTCAGCGTTTGGCGTTCTGATGTCGATCCATACGCACCGCAAATGGATTGCACAGGTTTGAAAAAGGTGAAGAATTTCATGCAAGCAGTGCGTGGCTGGGTGGCCCGTTGGGTGCCGTGGATCGGCGCGATGAGCCTGTTCGGCGCGATCCAGCAGGCCCATGCCGGTGATTACGATGGTTCGCCCCAGGTGGCCGAGTTCGTTGCCGAGATGACCCGTGACTATGGCTTCGCCGGTGAGCAACTGATGGGCGTGTTCAGCGAGGTGCAGCGCAAGCAGGCGATCCTCGACGCGATCTCGCGGCCGGCCGAGCGGGTCAAACCGTGGAAAGACTACCGGCCCATGTTCATCACCGACGCGCGCATCGCCCGCGGGGTGGACTTCTGGCGCCAGCACGAGGCCGTGCTGGCCCGTGCCGAGCAGGAATACGGCGTGCCGGCACAGTACATCGTGGCGATCATTGGCGTGGAGACGTTCTTTGGTCGCAATACCGGCAACTACCGGGTCATCGATGCCTTGTCGACCCTGGGCTTCGATTACCCGCCGCGTGCCGAGTTCTTCCGCAAGGAGCTGCGCGAGTTCCTCCTGCTGGCGCGTGAGGAGCAACTCGACCCCTTGACCCTCAAGGGCTCGTACGCAGGCGCCATGGGGCTGCCGCAGTTCATGCCGAGCAGCTTTCGCAACTACGCCGTGGACTTCGACGGCGACGGCCATATCAATATCTGGAACAACCCCGACGACGCCATCGGCAGTGTCGCCAGCTACTTCAAACGCCACGGCTGGGTGGCCGCAGAGCCGGTGGTCAGCCGCGCGCAGGTGCGCGGCGAGCGTGCCGACGAAGGCCTGACCAGCGGCATCGAGCCGGTCAAGACCGTGGCGCAGTTGCGGGCGCTGGGCTGGTCGGGTGATGATGCGCTGCGCGATGATCAACCGGTCACCGCCTTCCGCCTGGAAGGCGAAAACGGCCCGGAATACTGGATGGGCCTGAAGAACTTCTACGCGATCACTCGCTACAACCGCAGCGTGATGTATGCCATGGCGGTGCATCAGCTCTCTGAACAGCTCGTTCTGGCACGGGGCGTCAAGTAAATGCGCGAACTCTTTACAGCCAATGGCTTCAAACTGCTGACCTGCATCGCCGTCGGCCTGGTCCTGGCCAGTTGCTCGTCGAGCCGCCCAAGCAGCCCGCAGGGCGGCAATACCGTGCGTTCGCAGCCGGGCCTGGACATCAACCGGGCCCACAAGGACGGCGCGCCCTGGTGGGACGTGGATGTCAACAAGATCCCCGATGCCACGCCCACGGTGCACACCGGCAACTACAAGGCCAACCCGTACACCGTCTTGGGCAAGACCTACTACCCGATGCAGGACTCGCGCAATTATCGCGCCGAAGGTACCGCGTCCTGGTACGGCACCAAGTTCCACGGGCAGAACACCGCCAATGGCGAGCTCTACGACCTCTACGGCATGAGCGCGGCGCACAAGACCCTGCCACTGCCGGCCTACGTGCGGGTGACCAACCTGGCCAACGGTCGCAGCGTGATCCTGCGGGTCAACGACCGTGGTCCGTTCTATTCCGACCGTATCATCGACCTGTCCTACGCCGCGGCGAAGAAACTCGGCTATGCCGAGATCGGCACCGCCCACGTGCGCGTCGAGGGCATCGACCCGCAGCAGTGGTGGGCCCAGCGTGGCCAGCAGCCACCGATGATGCTCAAGGAGCCGCAGGTGGCCCAGGCCCAGCCGATCCCGGCCAGCACCGGGCGGGTCGAGCAATGGACTCCGCCACCCCAGCAGCATGCGGCGCCGGTGGTGCCCGTGCAGGTGGGGGGCAACAACGTGCCGGCCGGCAACGGCGGCAGCTTCCTGCAGGTCGGCGCCTTCGCCAACCCGGACGCCGCCGAGCTGCTGCGCTCGAAACTGAGCACCATGGTCAGCGCGCCGGTGTTCATCAGTTCCATCGTGCGCAACCAGCAGACGCTGCACCGTGTGCGCCTGGGGCCGATCAACAGCCAGGGCGAGATCCAGCAGACTCAGGACAGCATTCGCTTGGCGAACCTGGGGCAGGCCAAGGTTGTCACTGACTAGCGGCGGCAAGCTTCAAGCTGCAAGCTGCAAGCTGCAAGTTTCAAGAAAAAGCCGCAGTGCACGCCTGCTCTTTCTTGCCGCTTGAAGCTTGCCGCTTGCAGCTCTTACTGTCGGTTTGTTCATGAATTGCCAGGCAAGGGCATGTACAATGCCCGTTTTTGCCCGCAGCGGCATTACGCCGCACTTTTGGGCCCGGCCACAGGCCATGAAACTAGACTGACGGGGCGCCGGGCAAACGAACTTGCCCGCGGAACATCAGACCATTAGCGATTTACGAGAGACGGATGAACATCACCAACCTTGCCAAACGACTTTGCCTGCCCGTTCTGCTGATGATCACGCCCGCTGCCTTCGCAGCGGAGCAGATGATGCCGGCACCACCGCAACTGGCCGCCAAGTCCTATGTACTCATGGACGCGTCCAGCGGCAACGTGCTGGTCGAGAACAACGGTGACGAGCGCCTGCCGCCAGCCAGCCTGACCAAGCTGATGACCGCCTACATCGCCACCCTGGACATCCGTCGTGGCCAGATCGGCGAGAACGACCCGGTCACCGTCAGCGAGAACGCCTGGCGCACCGGCGGTTCGCGCATGTTCATCAAGGTCGGCAGCCAGGTCACCGTCAGCGACCTGCTGCACGGCATCATCATCCAGTCGGGCAACGATGCCTCGGTGGCCCTGTCCGAGCACATCGCCGGCAGCGAAGACGCCTTCGCCGACATGATGAACAAGACCGCCGCCGACCTCGGCATGTCCAACAGTCACTTCATGAACCCGACCGGCCTGCCGAACCCGGAGCACTACTCCTCGGCCCACGACATGGCCACCCTGGCACGGGCGATCATCAACGAAGACCCGGCGCACTACGCGATCTACTCGCAGAAAGAGTTCTTCTGGAACAACATCAAGCAGCCCAACCGCAACCTGCTGCTGTGGCGTGACAAGACCGTCGATGGCCTGAAGACCGGCCACACCGACGAAGCTGGCTACTGCATGGTTGCCTCGGCCGTGCGCGACGGCCAGCGCCTGATCGCGGTGGTGTTCGGCACCAACAGCGAACAGTCCCGCGCTGCCGAGACTCAGAAGCTGCTGACCTACGGTTTCCGTTTCTTCGAAACCCAGACCTTCTACCAGAAGGGCACCGAGCTGACCCAGGCCCAGGTCTGGAAGGGCGCGACCAACCAGGTGAAAGCCGGCCTGGCCAACGACCTGACCATGACCATGCCTAAAGGCCAGTTGAAACGCCTCCAGGCTTCGATGACCATGAACCCGCAACTGACCGCGCCGATCGCCAAAGGTGACGTGATCGGCAAAGTGGAAGTCAAACTGGACGAGAAAGTGGTTCACAGCGCTGACCTCATCGCCCTCGACGGCGTCGAGGAAGCGGGTTTCTTCGGCCGCATGTGGGACAGCATCCGCCTGTTCTTCTACGGGTTGTTCAACTGATTACGTGACCTGCACACCCCCGTGAACCAGGCGGGGGTGATGTTGCCGGCACGGCTTACGAGGCCGTTACCGCCATGAGCGAAGAAGACGTCAAGTCGCACAAGATCGAATTCCCCTGCGAGGATTACCCGATCAAGGTGATCGGCGACACCGTTGTCGGTTTCCGCGACACCGTGATCGAGATCCTCAGCAAGCATGCCAAGGTCGACCTGTCGACCCTGGCCGAGCGCCAGAGCAAGGAAGGCAAGTACACCACGGTGCAACTGCATATCGTTGCCGAGAGCGAGAACCAGCTGCACGACATCAACAGTGCCCTGCGGGCCACCGGCATCGTGAAAATGGTGCTGTGATGTCCGGCGTGCTCGGTATTCGCGACCTTGGCCTGCAGCCCTATGAACCGGTGCTGGAGGCCATGCGCCGCTTTACCGAGCAGCGCGGCCCGGACAGCCTGGACGAAGTCTGGCTGGTCGAGCATCCTCCCGTGTTCACCCAGGGCCAGGCCGGCAAGGCCGAGCACCTGCTGGTACCCGGTGAGATCCCGGTGGTGCAGACCGACCGCGGTGGCCAGGTCACCTACCATGGCCCGGGCCAACTGGTGGCCTACCTGCTGCTGGACGTGCGTCGCCTGAGCATTGGCGTGCGCGAGCTGGTCAGCCGCATCGAGCGCAGCCTCATCGACCTGCTCGCCAGCTATGGCGTGCAGGCGCTGGCAAAACCCGACGCCCCTGGCGTCTATGTCGATGGCGCGAAGATCGCGTCACTTGGCCTTCGAATTCGCAACGGCCGTTCGTTCCACGGCCTTGCCTTGAACGTGGACATGGACCTTGCGCCATTCCGCCGAATCAACCCCTGTGGGTATGCGGGGCTGGCGATGACCCAGCTGCGTGACCTGGCAGGCCCGATCGAACTCGACGAGGTCAGGACAAGGCTGCGCGGACAGCTGGTCAGGCACCTCGACTATGCTGAGCAGACGACCCTGACGGGCGGAATCGACTGATTATGACAACTGTGCAAGAAGCCGTGCCGAACCTGATCCCGACGCAAGACGTCACCCCGCGCCCCGCGCCGAAGAAAGTCGAGGCGGGCGTGAAGCTGCGTGGCGCCGAGAAAGTCGCGCGCATCCCGGTGAAGATCATCCCCACCGAAGAACTGCCGAAGAAGCCCGACTGGATCCGCGTGCGCATCCCGGTTTCGCCGGAAGTCGACCGCATCAAGCAACTGCTGCGCAAGCACAAGCTGCACAGCGTCTGCGAGGAGGCCTCCTGCCCGAACCTGGGCGAGTGTTTCTCCGGCGGTACCGCGACCTTCATGATCATGGGTGATATCTGCACCCGTCGCTGCCCATTCTGCGACGTTGGCCATGGCCGACCGAAGCCACTGGACCTCGACGAGCCGAAGAACCTGGCCATCGCGATTGCCGACCTGCGCCTGAAGTACGTGGTGATCACCTCGGTAGACCGCGACGACCTGCGTGATGGCGGTGCCCAGCACTTCGCCGACTGCATCCGCGAAATCCGCGCGCTGTCGCCGGGCGTGCAGCTGGAGACCCTGGTGCCGGACTACCGCGGCCGCATGGACGTTGCGCTGGAAATCACCGCGCAGACCCCACCGGACGTGTTCAACCACAACCTCGAGACCGTGCCGCGCCTGTACAAGGCCGCGCGCCCGGGCTCGGACTACGACTGGTCGCTGGACCTGCTGCAGAAGTTCAAGCAGATGGTCCCGCACGTACCGACCAAGTCCGGCCTGATGCTCGGCCTGGGCGAGACCGACGAAGAGGTGATCGAGGTCATGCACCGCATGCGCGAGCACGACATCGACATGCTGACCCTCGGCCAGTACCTGCAACCGTCGCGCAACCACCTGCCGGTGCAGCGCTTCGTGCACCCGGACACCTTCGCTTGGTTCGCCGAGGAAGGCTACAAGATGGGTTTCAAGAACGTCGCCTCCGGCCCGTTGGTGCGTTCGTCGTACCACGCCGACCAGCAGGCCCACGAAGCCAAGATCAAGCTCTGAAGCGAGCTTGAGCGAGACATGCCGATGCGCGCTGGAAAGCGGCATCGGCATTTTTTTTGAGCTACAAGTTTCAAGCGACAAGCTGCAAGGAGTGGCGTGATGAATTGCCTGGAAACTGCCGATTACCTGTTGCCCAAGGCCCTGCCTGGCAACGCCCGCTTCGCCATCATCGCCCCGGCCGGGCCGGCGCGGCTGGATATCGACAAGGCTCGCCTGTGGTTCGAAAACCGTGGCCAGCAGTGCCGTATCTACCCTGGTGTGCTGCAGGCGGACGGGTACCTTGCCGGCAGCGACGAGCAGCGCCTGCTTGACCTGCACGATGCGTTCAGCGCCCCGGACATCGACGCCATCCTGTGCATGCGCGGCGGTTACGGCAGCATGCGCCTGCTGGACCGGATCGACTTCCAACTGATCCGCCGCCATCCCAAGCCGCTGGTGGGCTACAGCGATATCACCGCCCTGCATTCGGCGCTCCACCGGCATGCCGGGTTGATCACCTTCCATGGCGCCATGCTCAATGCCGACCTGCTGGGCGGCAAGCAGGAGCCGACCGTTCGTTCACTGTTCGAGCAGCTTGGCGGGCAGTTGACGGCGGGGGACGAGATCGTTCATCCGGCAGCTTACCCGCTGACCAGCGTGGTGCCGGGCACGGCCAGTGGCAAGCTGGTTGGCGGCAACCTGTCGTTGCTCGGCTCCACGCTGGGGACGCTGGCGGAAATCGATACCCAGGACAGCATCCTGTTCATCGAGGACGTCAACGAGCCGCTGTACCGGGTCGACCGCCTGCTGACGCAATTGCGCCTGGCCGGCAAGCTGCAAGGGGTGCGTGGCGTGCTGGTGGGGGATTTTGCCGGGATCTCGGTGGCGGCCATGACGCCGTTGCTGCTGGATACCTTCGGGCCGCTCGGGGTGCCGGTGCTGGCCGGGTGGCGCAGTGGGCATTGTGATCCGAATGTGTGCCTGCCGTTGGGGGCAAGCGTACGACTGGATACCGAAGAGCAGAGTCTGGTGCTATTGCAGGACCTGTTCAGAGTTTGAGATCGCCGGGGCTGCTTTGCAGCCCTTTCGCGACACGAGGCCGCTTCAGGGGATCGCACTCTCCTGTAGGAGCGGCCTCGTGCCGCGAAAGGGGGGCGAAGCGCCCTCTGTGTTCTTTAGCGTGTGCGTCAAATAGCCATCGGCCGGCCAGCCCTGCGCCTGCTGCGCATTGCGGATTGCCTGCCTCATGCCCATTTGCATTGAGCCGCGTCTGCGATTCGACCCGCTCGCTGCACCTACGCAACATCGCGCAGATGCTGACGCTGTTCGCTTTGCCGAACC
Organism: Pseudomonas xantholysinigenes; assembly: GCF_014268885.2. Classification (NCBI taxonomy): domain Bacteria; kingdom Pseudomonadati; phylum Pseudomonadota; class Gammaproteobacteria; order Pseudomonadales; family Pseudomonadaceae; genus Pseudomonas; species Pseudomonas xantholysinigenes. The sequence continues at coordinate 660,733 of NZ_CP077095.1, forward strand.
TGTGGATGGCACACCGACATTTGTTGACGTGCGCAGAAGAGGTGCGCGCGTAATGCAGGAAATGGCGGTTGCGAAGTGGTCGAAGGGCCCGAAAAACAGGGAATGCTGATCAGGTCTCAACGTACGTTGTTTTTGAAGTGTTGGCTGCTCGATAGTCGGAAAATATCTGGTTATTTCAGTGCATCCCTAACGATTAGCTGGAGGTATACATTTTTGCATTACCAGGAAATAAAGCCAGGATATTTAAAGCTTCCATAATAAACCTCTCTCGCTGTATAGGTACTATAATAATTATACTGCGATACGAATTCCGCTAGCACACCAATCTCTTTGCCTACGATGCCTTTAACATGACTTAAAAGCTGATTGGGCAGCAAGATTCTATAATAACGATCAGTGGTGTTTGTTTTTGCCGTCGCCAACATTACCCCACCGATATCCTCGTCAACTGATAGCGTCCACATGCTGAAATTCAAAAAATGTAACTTGTCAGTTGCTATTTCACTCATGTTGAAACTCCTTTTGTTTGATCAGGCTCAACTACATAGCTACAGAGTACAGGTGCTAAAAAAAATAAAAACTGATAATTTTGCCAGGTGGCGCTCGTTGGAATTGTGGGCGACAATCAATATCATTTGTTTTGGATGTTTTGGAACACGAGACCTTTCCATTCAACACCATTGCTCCTCACCCCCGGCAATAGCTCTTGGCGATGGATAATGCGTCGCTCCGGCGGCCTGAGCTATGGAAATCATTGCCTTCAAGAAATTCTGAAGAGGACGTCCAGATTTGGCAAAATGCCTGATCTCAACCGCCGAGACGCCTGATGGAGCAGATGGCCCTCGCAAATGACCTGATAATACTGCTAGTTGTACTCAATCTGTGTTTGCTGATACTTCTGCCGAAAATCGCGCATTGTCGTCAAACTCAAGGAGGCAGGTCATGTGGCTCAACGGTGGGTGTATGCGGGTGTTGCTATCTTTGGCTTTTTTGCTGAGCCTCGGGTCCCCTAGGGCGGAAGCCTTTCTGCAGCAGCAAGGCGAGGAAGTGGCTGCAAGATTGACTGCTCGCTTTGATGATGTAAGAGCAGATTGTGGGAGTCCTTCCAGGCCGGCATTTTTGTGCTCAGGTGTAATAATCAGAGCGACTGAGTACAGTGGAAATTTTGATTTTTGGAATCCAAGTCCAGGTTCTAAGTATCGGGGTGGAGTTTCATTTTCCTATCTGCGCAGCGGTTCTGTATTTGTAAAAGGGATGCCTGGATTGGTTAAGGACTTTATTGCAATGCCGCCAATGGCGGGCGCAGTGGTAAGCCCTTTCAAATATGTATGCGTATTTCCGGTCGATGCGGCAACTGACCTAAGGTCAGACAGAGGTTGTGGTATGGTTAATGGTGATCTCTCAAGCAGATACTGTAGCTCTCAAGGGATTGTCAGCGCAGAACAATATGTCGGGAAGTATTACGCTGATATGTGGAGCGGTTTCAATCCTAAGCACAAGCAGTGTAGCTTTGATGTCCGGGAGGGGTCGCCAAACTCTGCGAATTCTTTTTATCAGAACTTGAAGGCAATAGCGGGTGTCAATTATCTTGATCCTCATTGTGATGAGAATGAGATGGTGGCGATGACGTGGTCAGATAATATTCCAAGTCAGCTGCCTATCGAAGCGCTGTTTTATTTCAATAGATCAGGTCGGGATAACTCTTTGGCTGTAAGTTATGCCCAGTACGACCAGCGCAGGTTCAAGGCTGAGACCGGAAAGTTCCTCCCGATCATCAGCCTTCGACTACCAAACCACTACAGTGGGCGTGCCACTTTTATGTACTTTACGAGCGATCAAGCAATCACTGAGTGAGTGATACTGTCACTGCCCACGCAGCGCATTTAGCAACTTGTGCGTCGGGTACCCGTCAGCCGGCCAGCCTTGGCCCTGTTGCGCATTGCGAATGGCCTTGCGGGTATTGGCGCCGATGATGCCATCGGGGTTACCCGCCTCGTGCCCGCTGGCGTTGAGCAGGTTTTGCAGTTCGATCCGCTCGCTGCGGCTCAAGGGCAAGTCTTCCTTCGGCCAGCTGCCGGCAATGAACCCCCAGCCATAGAAGCGCTCGCCCAGCAGGCTCACGGCCAGTGCATAGGACGACGAATTGTTGTACTTGAGGATCGCGCGGAAGTTGTCCAGCACCAGGAAGGCCGGGCCCCGGGCTCCGGCGGGCAGCAGCAGGGCGGCGGACAGCTGGTTGCTGCCGGCAGGCAGCTGCGTGCCCGCAGGCAATTTCACGCCCAGTTGCAGCCATTCGCTGACGCTCTTTCGCTGGCTGCCGTCAGCCAGCCACCAGTCGAAGCCGGCCGGCACCTGAACCTCGAAGCCCCAGGGTTGGCCGCGCTTCCAGCCGGATGCCTGCAGGTAGTGCGCGGTGGAGGCCAGGGCGTCGGCGGTGCTGTTCCAGATATCGCGGCGTCCATCGCCGTCGAAATCCACGGCATGGGTGAGATAGGTGGTGGGGATGAACTGGGTCTGGCCCATGGCGCCGGCCCATGAACCGCGCATGGCGTCGGGCTGGATATCGCCGTTCTGCAGGATCTGCAGGGCGGCGATCAGCTGGTCCTGGGCGAACTGGGGGCGGCGGCCTTCGTAGGCCAGGGTGGCCAGCGAGCGGATCACCGACTTGCTGCCCTGGAACTGACCGAAGTTGCTCTCCATGCCCCATACCGAGACCAGGACCTGGCGGTCGACACCGTAGCGCTGTTCGATGCGGGTCAACAGTTCGGCGTTCTGCTCAAGCAGTTTCTTGCCGTTGCGCACGCGCAGTGGCGACAAGGCGCCGTCGAGGTATTCCCAGACCGGGCGGGTGAATTCGGGTTGGCTGCGGTCGGCCTTGATCACGTCCATGTCCGGGGTTACACCGAGGAACGCGCGATCGAACAGGTTGGCGCTGATGCCGGCCTGCAGGGCTTGCTGGCGGAAGCCCGCCTGCCATTGGGCGAAGGTCTGCAGGGGCTGGATTTCGTTGCTGACATCGGGCGTGGCGGACGGCAGCGTGACCACCGGGGCAGGCTGGGCGGGAGCCAGCGGCAGGGCATCGGCGGCGGTGGGTTTCTCGGCGCAGGCAACGAGCAGGATGAAGCTGGTGGCTGCGATCAGCTGGCGCGGTTGCCAGCGTGGAGTGGGACGAGAGGGCATGCACAGATCCAGAATTGCAGGTCAGGTGCCGACCATACCATGCTTGCGGCTTTCATGCCTTTTCAGGCCGCCATAAAGCAGGAAGCCTCCCAATCTCTCGATTGGAAGGCTTCGCGGCGGTAGCTGCCTTTGCCTTTTCCGGCTCGTTCCTGGCGGCAGCGGAACAAGGGTTGGGCGATGATCGACTTGGCCTTGTTGGGGCCGTGCTGTTTCGGCTTTTTGCTCATGGTGTGGTTCCCAGGTTGGATGAACGCGGGGCGGACTTTATGGCTTGGGGCGGGCTGCGGCCAATTGATTGTGTTTATGACTGGAACCTTGGGCTCATCGAGATTCCTGTGGGGGCAGGTGTCACGGTGGGTGGCACGGGCTTGGCCCGCGTTCGCGGGTAAACCCGTTCCCACCTCGGCCACGGTCACTCTGGAGGGAGAGCCAGTCTTTGGCCGGCCATCAACAGCGACAGGCGCGACAAACCTGTCCAGGGCGAGCCATCGGCCTGCCCCTTGATCTGCGCATCGATACGCTGGGCATCTTGCAGCAACTGCGCCCAGCGCTGCGCCGAGAGGCGCTGCAGTGCTTTGCTGACCAGTGGTCGGCGCTTGTCCCACACCGGTGGCCGGGCCTGGCTGAACGCCTTGTCCAGCGGCACACCTTGGGAAAACTGCTGGGCGAGGCCGGCCAGCAGGCGCAGCTCGCGGGCCAGCGCCCAAAGAATCACGGGCGGTTCCACGCCCTCGCCGCGCAACCCCTCGAGCATGCGCAGGGCGTGTGCCGCCTCGCCATTGAGGATCGCGTCGACCAGCCCGAACACGTCGAAACGCGCGCTGTCGGCCACGGCTGCCTGCACGGTCTCGACGGTGATCTGGTTGCCTTCGGCGAGCAGCTTGAGCTTTTCGATTTCCTGGGCGGCGGCCAGCAGGTTGCCTTCGACCCGCGCGGCGATCAGGTCGACCGCGTCGCGTTGGGCCGACAGCCCGGCCTGGGACAGGCGCTGGTTGATCCACTGCGGCAGTTGCTGGGCGTCCACCGGCCAGATCTGGATGAACTGGCACTGGCCGCCTTCGATCAGTGCTTTGCCCCACTTGGTCTTTTGCGCGCTGCCGTCGAGCTTGGGCAGGCTGATCAGCAGCAGGGTGTCCTCGGCGGGCTTGGCGCAATATTCGATCAGCGCGGCGGCGCCTTTGTCGCCGGGCTTGCCGGAGGGCAGGCGCAGTTCCAGCAGGCGGCGCTGGGCGAACAGAGACAGACTGGCGCCGGCCAGCAGTAGGTTGCCCCAGTCGAAGTTGGCATCGGCGCTGAACACCTGGCGCTCATCGTAGCCTTGCTGGCGCGCCGCGGTGCGGATGGCGTCGGCGGCTTCCTGGCACAGCAGCGGGTCGTCGCCGCTGACGATATAGACAGGCGCAAGGCTGCCTTGCAGGTGTTTGTTGAGTTGGGCGGGGGCGAGCTTCATGGCGAAGGGCGGGGCACCTCAGGTGCCCCGTTCGGGCTCAGCGAGCCGGGATTTCCATGGGCGACTGCTGGGGCGTCTCGTCCTGGACACGCTGGGCTTCACGCAGGGCGCGGGCCTCGGCCTCGGCACGCTCGTTGGCCTTGCGTTGCAGGTCGTCCAGGTGCGCCGGGGTCAGTTGCTGCAGGCGGGCCATCATGCCTTGCACCAGGTCGCGACGCATCTCTTCGCGAACCTGCGTGGCTTCCTGGCCGGAGCCGTTGACGTTGTTGCCGTCGTAGACGTAGTACTTCTGCACTTGCAGCTTGTCTTCAAGCAGCAGGGTGTCGTTCTGGCCTTCCAGCGCATAGTTCAGCACGGTGGTCAGCTCGTACTCCGCCGAGCGGTTGCCGCCGGTGTAGGTCGCCGAGCGCTGGGTTTCCTGCTCGTTGGTCAGCACCAGTTTGTAGGGGGCCGAGGCATACAGCTTGACGCCGCTGCTTTCCAGGGCGCGGCGCAGCTGCATGACCGTGGGGCCATACTGGTTGCGGGCGCTGAGGTTCAGTTCCTTGATGCTCAGTTCGTTGGTGCCGGTGCCGCGCAGCTGGAAACCGCAGGCGCTGAGCATGACGGCCAGGCCCATTACCAGCAGATTGCGTTTGATCATGTTGTAGCTCCCTCGTGGACCGATTACGCCCGCCTGCGCACCGCGCCGGCGGGCGTTGCCATCAGTTGGCGACGATATTGACCAGTTTGCCCGGCACGACGATGACCTTGCGGATGGTCAGGCCATCGGTGAAGCGCAGGACATTCTCGTTGTTGCGGGCGGCCGCCTCGATTTCCTCGCGGCTCGCGGCGGCGGGCATTTCCACCTGGCCGCGCAGCTTGCCGTTGACCTGGACCACCAGGGTGACGGTGTCTTGTACCAGAGCGCCTTCATCCACCGCTGGCCAGCCGGCATCGATGACCGCCTGGGCGTGGCCCAGTTGTTTCCACAGCTCGTGGGAAATGTGCGGGGTAATCGGTGCCAGCAGCAGGGTCACGGCCTCGAGACCTTCCTGCAGCAGGGCGCGGTCCTGGGCGGTGGCTTGCGGGGCCTTTTCCAGCACGTTCATCACGGTCATCACCTGGGCGATGGCGGTGTTGAACTTGTGGAACTGGCCCACGTCAGTGCTGGCCTGCTTGATCGCGGCATGAATGGCACGGCGAATGACCTTCTGTTCGTCGCTCAGGGCGGCGATGTCCAGCTGGCCCGGCAGGCCTTGGGCCACATGGGCCTGGGCCAGGCGCCAGACGCGGCGCAGGAAGCGGCTTGCGCCTTCGACGCCGGAGTCGGACCACTCCAGGCTCATGTCGGGTGGCGAGGCGAACATCATGAACAGACGGCAGGTGTCGGCACCGTACTGGTCGATCATCGATTGCGGGTCGACGCCGTTGTTCTTCGACTTCGACATCTTCTCGGTGCCGCCGATTTCCACCGGCAGGCCGTCGGTCTTCAGGCGCGCGCCGATGATCTTGGCCTTGGCGTCACGCTCGACTTCGACGTCGGCCGGGTTGAACCAGTCCTTGCCGCCGTTGCTGGCGACACGGTAGTAGGTTTCGGCGACGACCATGCCTTGGGTCAGCAGGTTCTTGAACGGTTCGTTCGAGGTCACCAGGCCTTCGTCGCGCATCAGCTTGTGGAAGAAGCGCGCGTACAGCAGGTGCAGGATCGCGTGTTCGATACCGCCGATGTACTGGTCTACCGGCAGCCAGTGGTTGGCCGCTTTCGGGTCGACCATGCCACCCTCGTAGTTCGGCGAGGCGTAGCGGGCGAAGTACCAGGACGACTCGACGAAGGTGTCCATGGTGTCGGTTTCACGCTTGGCCGCGGTGCCGCATTTCGGGCAGCTGCAGTCGTAGAACTCGGGCATGCGCGCCAGGGGCGAACCGGCGCCGTCCGGCACCACGTTCTCTGGCAGCACCACCGGCAACTGGTCTTCGGGCACCGGCACGTCGCCGCAGGACGGGCAGTGGATGATCGGGATCGGGCAGCCCCAGTAGCGCTGGCGGCTGATGCCCCAGTCGCGCAGGCGGAACTGGGTGCGCGACTTGCCGAGCTCCTTGCGGATCAGCGCGGCTTCGATGGCGTCGAAGGCGCCCTGGAAGTCCAGGCCGTCGAATTCGCCGGAGTTGATCAGCTGGCCGTGTTCGCCGTAGGCGGCCAGCCACTCGTTGCCGACTTCATCACCGACGCTGGTGCGCACCACCGCCTTGAGTGGCAGGTTGTACTTGTGGGCGAACTCGAAGTCGCGCTCGTCGTGGGCCGGCACGGCCATCACGGCGCCATCGCCGTAGTGCATCAGCACGTAGTTGGCGACCCATACCGGCAGCTTCTCGCCGGTCAGCGGGTGCTCGACGAACAGGGAAGTGGGCATGCCCTTCTTCTCCTGGGTGGCCATGTCGGCCTCGGCGACGCTGCCGCTCTTGCATTCGTCGATGAACGCCTGCAGCGCCGGGTTGCCCTGGGCGGCCTGGGTGGCCAGCGGGTGTTCGGCGGCGACCGCGACGTAGGTGGCGCCCATCAGCGTGTCTGGACGGGTGGTGAAGACCTTGAGGGTGCCTTCATGGCCGATGCTGGCCTGGTCGAACGGGAACTGCACTTCCATGCCGCGCGACTTGCCGATCCAGTTGCGCTGCATGGTCTTGACTTGCTCAGGCCAGCCTGGCAGCTCGTCGAGGCTTTCCAGCAGCTCGTCGGCGTAGTCGGTGATGCGGAAGTAGTACATCGGGATTTCGCGCTTCTCGATCAGCGCGCCCGAACGCCAGCCACGGCCGTCGATGACCTGTTCGTTGGCCAGTACGGTCTGGTCCGCCGGATCCCAGTTCACGGTGCCGTTCTTGCGGTAGATGATGCCTTTCTCGAACAGGCGGGTGAACAGCCATTGTTCCCAGCGGTAGTAGTCCGGCTTGCAGGTGGTGACTTCACGCGACCAGTCGATGGCCAGGCCCAGGCTCTTGAGCTGGGTCTTCATGTAGTCGATGTTCTCGTAGGTCCACTTGGCCGGGGCGACGTTGTTCTTCATCGCGGCGTTTTCCGCCGGCATGCCGAAGGCGTCCCAGCCCATCGGCTGCAGCACGTTCTTGCCCAGCATGCGCTGGTAGCGGGCAATCACGTCACCGATGGTGTAGTTGCGCACGTGCCCCATGTGTAGCTTGCCGCTCGGGTACGGGAACATCGACAGGCAGTAGTAGGTGTCCTTGCCTGGCTGTTCGGTAACAGCGAACGATTGTTGCTCGTCCCAGTAGGTCTGGGCGGCGGCTTCGATATCACGGGGTGTGTATAGTTCGTGCATGGCTACTTTGTATTAAGGGATAAGAGACATGTTCCAGGCAGCGCGACCTCGCTGCGTCCGGCACTCCGGTGTCGTGTAAGAGTGAACGCCGTAGCATACATGAGCGCCGCGCGTCGTGGGAAACCCAGTTTGCATCGGTGGGCGCGCGGGCCGTTGGTCGCGGCGCCGGGTCGCTTTTGCGAGTGACGCTAAGCTCATTTGTGGGGGGGAGATATTCTTACCTTCAATGAGGTGAACGGATGGGAGAGTCGCAGCTAACCACAAGCACACCGGAGCTTTACGAGCGCCTGATCGACCGCCTGGGCCTGGCATTGGAAGTGGCCAGGACCTCGGTCAGATTGCGCGACGAGATGCCCGCCGAACTGGAGTTGCGTGGCCTGAGCCATGCCGAGTTCGAAGTGATCAAGGCCTACCTGGAAACCCTTCCAGAGGGCCGTTTTGCCAGCGCCGGCGCTTATCCGCAGCCGCAACCGTCTTCGGCCAGAATCGTCTGGCTCAAGGACCGCAAGCGTTCCGCCGCCGCAGCAAGCGCGCGGACGCTGCCGTCCCGATAATCGATCAGGGTTGTGTCAGCAGTTAACCAATCGTCGGTACTACACATTTACCTACATCGATCGGCGCCGGTTGCCCTTGAGGCCCGGTGCCGATCCTCTTAGGCTGCATGCCTTCCACGGAGGTGTGCATGCCGCTTCGCTTTTTCCTCAAACAATGGCTGATGCCACCGGGCATCCTGTTCCTGTTGCTGCTGGCCGCCTGGTGGTTGCGCCTGCGTCGCCCTGGCTTGGCGGCAGCCTGTTTTGTCCTTGGGCTCGGCGGCTTGTGGTTGATGAGCCTGCCGTTGGTGGTGCAGCAGGCCGCGCGCCTGCTGGAGGGCGAGCCGCCGTTGCCCGAGGAGAGCTGGGCGACGCTGGCCAGCCGGGCCGATGCCATCGTGGTGCTGGGGGCGGGGCGCGAGCGGGGCGATCCGGCCTGGGGCGGTGCCGACCAGCCGAGCTACCTGGCACTGGAGCGCATGCGTTATGCCGCCCAACTGGCCAAGGTGTCGGGGTTGCCGGTGCTGACCAGCGGTGGCTTGCACTATGGCGCGCCGCCAAGCGAGGCACGCTTGATGGCCGAGCGCATGCAGGTCGACTTCGGTGTAAGGGTTACCTGGGAGGAAACGGCTAGCCGGACCACCTGGGAGAACGCCCAATTCAGTGCCCAGGTGCTGCAACCCTTGGGTATCAAGCGCGTGGTGGTGGTGACCCAGGCCTGGCACATGCGCCGTTCGCGCTGGAGCTTCGAGCAGGCCGGGTTCGAAGTGGTGCCCGCGCCCGTGGGCTTCCTGGGGCGTGATCATGGGCGTCCGTTCGCCGGGCTGCTGCCGGAAAGCCGGGCCGTCTGGCAGAGTGGCTTGCTGCTGAACGAGGCGCTGGGTTTGCTGGGGTATCGGCTGTTCTATTGATGTCCAACGCACACGCCCCCCAGTAGGAGCGGCCTTGTGCCGCGAAAAGGCCGCAAAGCGGCCTCGCGATCTGTGCCTGTACGCGAATTCCCCGGGGCTGCTTCGCAGCCCTTTCGCGGCACAAGGCCGCTCCTACAGGGGGGCGTCGCTCAGACGGTCCTGGCGATCCGCCCGGCCAGCAACGCCCAGCCCAGCAGCAGCACACAGACGATTGCCAGCGGCCACGAGCGCCACTGCAGGTAGGGCGTCAGCTGCTGCATCGGCACCACTTCGCCATACAGCACGGCACGCTGGAACTGTGGAATCTGCGCGGTGATCCTGCCGAACGGGTCGATCAGCGCGGTCACGCCGTTGTTGGTGGCGCGGATCATCCAGCGTCCAGCCTCCAGCGCGCGCATCTGCGCCATCTGCAGGTGTTGCAGCGGGCCGATCGAGGTGCCGAACCAGGTGTCGTTGCTGATGGTCAGCAACAGGTCGCTGCGCGCGGCAAGGCCTGCGGCGAACTCGGGGTAGACCACTTCGTAGCAGATGTACGGGGCGACCTGGTAGCCCTTGGCCTGCAGCAGCGGCTGGTCCTCGGGGCCGCGGGCGAAGTCTGACATCGGCAGGTTGAAGAACTCGATCAGGCCGCGCAGCATGTCTTGCAGCGGCACGTACTCGCCGAACGGCACCAGTTTCTGCTTGAGGTAGGTGCCGTCGCCTTCACCGGTCACGGTGATGCCGTTGAAGTAGCGGCGCTGCTGATGCACGACCTGGCGTACCGGCACGCCGGTGATCAGCGCCGAATGCCGTTCGGCGGCAAAGGCGCCCATCATGTCGATGTAGCCTTGGGCTTGGTCCTTGAGCACTGGCACGGCGGTTTCCGGCCACACCAGCAGGTCGACCGGTTTGGAGCTGAAACTCATGTCACGGTACAGCGCCAACTGTGCGTTGACGTGCGCCGGATCCCATTTCAGGTCTTGTTCGACGTTGCCCTGCAGGGCGGCGACTTTCAGTGGATCGCCGGCGGGCGTGGTCCAGGCGTGATCCTTCAGGGCCAGGCCGACAACCCAGGGCGCCAGCAGCAACAGCACGCCGACGGCCAGGAACGCGCGTCGCTCGCGCAGGCGGTACAGGTTGCACAGCAGGGCGGCGGTCAATGCCAGGGAGAACGACACCAGCCATACGCCGCCCAATGGGGCGAGCCCGGCAAGGGGGCCATCGAGCTGGCTGTAGCCGGCATAGAGCCAGGGGAAACCGGTCAGGAACCAGCCACGGAATGCCTCCTGCAGCAGCCACAGGGCGGCGAAGCTCAAGGCGTCGGCCAGTGGCGCCTCGTCGCGGCGCAACCAGCGTGCCCAGAGCCAGGCAGGCAGGGCGAAGAACAACGCCAGGCAGGCGAAGAACGCCAGCAGCAGCAGGATCGCCAGCAGCGGCGAGGCGCCGCCGTAGGTGTTCATGCTGACGTAGATCCACCAGGTGCCGGCGCCATACAGGCCGAAGCCGAAGCACCAGCCGCGGGCCAGGGCCTGGCGCGGGGTCAGCGTGCGCAGGCCGGCATAGAACAGGGCGATGGACAGCAGCGCCAGCGGCCAGATGTCGAACGGCGCCAGGGCCAGGAGGGTGGAAGCGCCGGCCGCCATGGCCAGCAGGTTACCGGGCCAGCCGGGGCGGGTGATCCAGCGCATGGTGTTCCTTAACGGTTGATCGGGGTCAGGCGCAGCAAGTGTATCCGCCGGCTGTCGGCGTTGAGAATACGGAAGCGGTAGCCGCCGATCTCGGTGGTTTCGTTGCGTTTGGGCAGGTGGCCGAAGGCGCTCATCACCAGGCCGCCGACAGTGTCGAACTCGTCATCGGAGAACTCGCTGTCGAAGAAGCCGTTGAAGTTCTCGATCGGCGTCAGGGCCTTGACCAGGAAGTCGCCGCTGGGCAGTGGCTTGATGTAGCTGTCTTCCTCGACATCGTGCTCGTCCTCGATGTCGCCGACGATCTGCTCGAGCACGTCCTCGATGGTCACCAGGCCCGCTACGCCGCCGTATTCGTCAATGACCACCGCCATGTGGTTGTGGTTGGCGCGGAATTCGCGCAGCAGCACGTTCAGGCGCTTGGACTCGGGCACGAAGGTGGCCGGGCGCAGCAGATCCTTGATGTTGAAGCTGTCGCCGTTCTCCTTGAGGATCAGCGGCAGCAGGTCCTTGGCGAGCAGAATACCGAGCACATCGTCGTGGCTCTCGCCGATCACCGGGTAGCGCGAGTGCGCGGCGTCGATCACCGCCGGCAGGAATTCGCGTGGCGATTGGCTGGCCTTGATGCTGATCATCTGCGAGCGCGGCACCATGATGTCGCGCACCTGCAGGTCGGCGACCTGGATGGCGCCTTCGACGATGGTCAGCGCTTCGCTGTCGAGCAGCTTGTTCTGATGGGCTTCGCGCAGCAGCTCAAGGAGCTCCTGGCGGTTTTTCGGCTCATGGGCAAAAGCCTGGGTCAGCTTACCCAGCCAGGACTTCTGCCCGTTGCTCGATCGATCTTCGCTCATGGCGGTTACTCGTGATCCTTGCGTGTTCAGTGTGTGAGTGATTCGGTTTCGTCGTCGGCGTATGGGTCGGGGTGACCCAGTTCGGCCAGCAATTCTCGTTCCAGCGCTTCCATCTCCTCGGCTTCCTCATCCTCGATGTGGTCGTAGCCGAGCAGGTGCAGGCAGCCATGGATAACCAGGTGCGCCCAGTGCGCCTCAAGGGCCTTGCCCTGTTCGGCGGCTTCGCGCTCGACTACCGGCACGCAGATCACCAGGTCGCCCAGCAGCGGAATGTCGAGCAGTTCGTCGGGCACGTCGGCGGGGAAGGACAGCACGTTGGTGGCGTAGTCCTTGTGTCGGTAGGTGTGGTTCAGCTCGCGGCCTTCGGCTTCGTCGACCAGGCGGATGGTCATTTCCGAATCGGCGCTGCGCTGGCGCAGGGCTAGTTCGCACCAGCGACGGAAGGCAGCGTCATCGGGGGCAGCGGCGTCCGTGGCCCGTTGCAGGTCGAGTTCAAGCATCTTTGCCGGGTGCCTCGGGCTTGGCCTGACGGGCGTCGAAGCGGTCGTAGGCTTCGACGATGCGCTGCACCAATGGGTGGCGCACCACGTCCTTGGGCTGGAAATGGGTGAAGCTGATGCCCGGGACGTCCTTGAGCACCTCGATGACATGGGCCAGGCCCGACTTGGTGCCGCGCGGCAGGTCGACCTGGGTGATGTCGCCGGTGATCACCGCGGTCGAGCCGAAGCCGATGCGGGTGAGGAACATCTTCATCTGTTCCAGCGTGGTGTTCTGGCTTTCGTCGAGGATGATGAAGCTGTTGTTCAGCGTGCGGCCACGCATGTAGGCCAGCGGGGCGATCTCGATCACCTGGCGCTCGATGAGCTTGGCCACGTGTTCGAAGCCGAGCATTTCGTACAGCGCGTCGTAGAGCGGGCGCAGGTACGGGTCGATCTTCTGCGCCAGGTCGCCGGGCAGGAAACCGAGCTTTTCGCCCGCCTCGACCGCCGGGCGCACCAGCAGGATGCGGCGCACTTGCTCGCGCTCCAGCGCATCGACAGCGCAGGCCACGGCCAGGTAGGTCTTTCCGGTACCGGCCGGGCCGATGCCGAAGTTGATGTCGTTGGCCAGGATTTCCTTGACGTAGCGCTGCTGGTTGACGCCGCGCGGGCGGATGTTGCCCTTGCGCGTGCGCAACGAGACGCTGACTTCATTGACGGCGGGGTTGTCGAGGGTCTCGACCGTCGACTCCTGGAGATACAGGTGCACGGTTTCCGGCGACAGGTCGGTGGCCTTGGCCTCGCGATAGAGGCGGCGCAGCAGCTGTTCGGCGGCGGAGGTGGTCTTGGGTTCGCCAATCAGTTCGAACTGATTGCCGCGGTTGCGGATCTCGATGGCCAGGCGTTGTTCGATCAGGCGCAAGTGCTCGTCGAACTGGCCGCACAAGTTGGCGAAACGGTGGGCCTCGAAGGGTTCGAGGATGAAGCGATGGGGTTGTATGGGTGCGTTCAAGGTCGTTTTTAGCCGCTCGACGGCAATGAATGTGAACTCAAGAATAACCCTTGCGTGGCAGTGGCGAAAGCACTGAAACGATCAAGGGTCGGTGCGACCGTGCCGATCGCTGCGGCGATTGTGGCAGGGGCAGTTGACGGTTCGATGATGGCGCGCGGGCGGGAAGCCGCTCAGGGCAGGGGAGAGAACGGCGTGCGTCCTTCGGCGTTCTGCAGTTCCAGCAGGTATTTGCGGAAGATCTGGCCGAGTACCTGGGTGGCGTGCTCGAGTTCGTCGCGAGGCATCTGTTCGGTGACTTCGTCAGCCATGTCCAGGGCATCCTCGGCACCATTGACCGCGGCGATCTTCAGCAGGATGTAGGCCTGCACGTTGTTGGCCTTGACCCCTTCGCCATGGAAGAACATCGAGCCGAGCCGATACTGGGCCTGGGCCTGGCCTTGCAGCGAGGCTTTCTCGAACCATTTGAGGGCGTTGTCCAGCTGGCGGGGCGTGGCGCTGTAGTAGAACTCGCCGAGTTCGTACTGGGCTTCGGCGTCCCCGGTTTGCGCCACTTGCTCGCACGCCTTGAGCGCGCTCTCCAGATCCTCGGGCGCGGTGCTGAGGGTGCAGCGGCCCGTTGCCGGAATCAGCAACGAGTTACCGCCCTCCGCCAGGGCCAGCAGGGGCTGAAGAAGCAACAGGCAGCCCAGGGTCAGGGCGCGGCCGGTGCGGTTCATGGGGATCGACTTACCTCTGCAAAGCTGCGGCCAATGTCTCTGGTGGCACATTATGGGATAAGCAGCGCCTACCTTACAAAGTTTTACTCGAATTTCTGCAATGGTACGCCTTCGGGCGTGCGCGGTGTCGTGCTGTGACAGCGATCACACTCCCGTGCGGCCTGTTCGCGGGTAAACCCGCTCCCACAGGGATCCACTGAACCCTGTGGGAGCGGGTTTACCCGCGAACAGGCCGCACGGGCCAAGGCTTATTTGAGCTTGGCGAACGCGCGCTCGGCTGCATCCAGGGTGATCTGCAGCTCCTTGTCGCCGTGGGCGATGGAGGTGAAACCGGCCTCGAACGCGCTTGGCGCCAGGTACACGCCGCCCTCGAGCATCAGGTGGAAGAAGCGCTTGAAGCGCTCGGCGTCGCTGGCCATCACATCGTCGAAGGTGACGATGTCGTCGGCGCCACTGAAGTACAGGCCGAACATCGCACCCGCCTGGGTGGTGACGAACGGGATGCCGGCGGCATCGGCGCGCTGTTGCAGGCCATCGAGCATGCGGCTGGTGAAGGCGCTGAGCTCGTCGTGGAAGCCCGGGCGGCTGATCAGTTTCAGGGTGGTCAGGCCGGCGGCCATGGCCAGCGGGTTGCCTGACAGCGTGCCGGCCTGGTAGACCGGGCCCAGCGGGGCAATGCAGCCCATGATCTCGCGCTTGCCACCGAAGCAGCCAACCGGCATGCCACCGCCGACGATCTTGCCGAAGGTCGACAGGTCGGGGGTGATGCCGTAGTGCCCTTGGGCGCCGCCCAGCGACACGCGGAAGCCGGTCATCACCTCGTCGAAGATCAGCACCACGCCGTGCTTGTCGCACAGGCTGCGCAGGCCTTCGAGGAAGCCCGGTGCCGGCGGCACGCAGTTCATGTTGCCGGCCACCGGCTCGACGATGATGCAGGCCACGGTCTGGCCGACGTCGGCGAGGGTCTTCTCGACCGCGGCGATGTCGTTGAACGGCAGGGTCAGGGTGTGCTTGGCGAAGTCCGCCGGCACGCCGGCCGAGCTTGGCACGCCCTGGGTCAGCAGGCCGGAACCGGCCTTGACCAGCAGGCTGTCGGAGTGGCCGTGGTAGCAGCCCTCGAACTTGATGATCGCATCACGGCCGGTGTAGCCACGGGCCAGGCGGATGGCGCTCATGGTGGCCTCGGTGCCGGAGCTGACCATGCGCACCATCTCCATCGACGGCACGATCGAGCAGACCAGGTCGGCCATCTCGGTTTCCATGGCGGTCGGTGCGCCATACGACAGGCCGTGCTCCAGTTGCTTGCGCACCGAGTCCAGTACCTCGGGATGGGCGTGGCCGAGGATCATCGGCCCCCAGGAGCCGACATAGTCGACATAGCGCTTGTCGTCTTCATCAATGACGTAGGCGCCTTCGGCGTGCTTGAAGAACAGCGGCGTGCCGCCGACGCTCTTGAAGGCACGCACCGGCGAGTTGACGCCACCGGGGATGTGCTTCTGGGCTTGGGCGAACAGGGCTTCGGAACGGGACATGGAGTCTTCTCTCGAAATCAGGAAACGAACAGGGCGTTGAAGGCGCGGGCGCGGCGGGTGACTTCCTGCGCGCTGTCGGCACCGAACAGGCCGTGGATCACCGCCAGCAGGTCGGCGCCATGGGCGACCAGCGGGGCGGCGTTGTCGAGGGTGATGCCGCCGATCACCGCGATCGGCAGCTTGACCTGGGCGCGGGCCTGCTCCATCAGGTCGACGTTGGCGGCCGGGGCGCCCGGTTTGGTCACGGAATTGAAGAAGCGGCCGAAGGCGACATAGCTGGCGCCTTCGCTGGCTGCTTGTTGCGCCAGCTCCAGGCTGGCATGGCACGTGGAGCCGATGATCGCCTGGCGACCGAGCAGGGCGCGGGCCGGGGTCAGCGGGCCGTCGGTCTGGCCCAGGTGCACGCCGACGCCCAGGCGCGCGGCCAGTTCGGCGTCGTCGTTGATCAGCAGCTGGGTGCCGTAGCGCTCACAGAGCCGCAGCAACGCTTCGGCCTCACGCAGGCGGCGGGCAGCGTCATCGCTCTTGTCGCGATACTGCAACAGGCACACGCCACCTTCGAGCGCCGCTTCGACATGGGAGAGGAAACGGCCGGCGAGCAGCTGGCTGTCGGTGATCGCATACAGACCGCGGAGCGTCATGGGTTGGCCTCGTCTCAGGAGCAGAAATCCAGGGGCAGGCGGCGCGGCACGTACTGGCCCTTGCCCAGCTGCTCGGCGTCACGCAGGGTGCGCCAGGTGTAGTCCAAGGCGCTGCGCACGGCACTGCTCAGCGCCTCGCCCAGGGCCAGGCGGCCGGCCAGGGCGCTGGCCAGGGTGCAGCCGGAGCCATGGTAGCTGCCTGGCAGGCGCTGGCAAGTCCAGGTGTGCTGCTGGCCATCACGGCTGTACAGGCGGTTGTGGATTTCGTCTTCGTCGCCGTGACCACCGGTGATCAGCAGGTGTCTACAGAACGGCAAGAGCTTCTCGGCGCACTCGTCCGCGGTGCCTTGCGGCAGTTCCGCGAGGATGCGCGCTTCCGGCAGGTTCGGCGTGGCGATGGTGGCCAGCGGCAGCAGGCGTTCGCGCAGCGCGTAGCCGACCTCGTCCTTGCCCAGTCGACCACCGCCGCCGGCACGCAGCACCGGGTCGCAGACCAACGGCAGGTGGGGGTGGGCGGCGAGCAGTTCGGCGACGGTGTCGACCATTTCGATCGAGCCGAGCATGCCCAGCTTCACCGCGGCCACCGTGGAGTCGGCCAGCACGGCGTTGGCCTGGGCCAGCACCCACTCGCGGTCGAGCACGCGGAAGTCGGAAACGTTGACGGTATCCTGCACGGTCAGGGCGGTCACGGCCGGGGCGGCGTGGCAACCTTGGGCGATCAGGGCTTCGATATCTGCCTGCAGCCCGGCGCCACCACTGGGGTCGTGGCCGGAGAGACAGAGGACAACGGGGCGGGAGCTGTAGGTATTCATGGTCGGCGAGCTTATCACCAAACCTTTTTCTGCGGATCAGCCGTGCGGGGTTAATTCCTGATCGAGTGGTCAGGCGGTGTGGTGTTGCTCCTCTGAAATGTGCGTGCTAGAGCGGTTAAAGGCAAAATGATAGTGGCCTGTGGCCTGGCCGGACGGCTATGCTAGAGTGCTCGGATAACTCGATGAACGGCACTGCCGGATCACGTCGTCTCAAATGGACAGGAGGCAACCGCGACGCGACCGTGACAGGCCATGCTGGGGCTGTATGCGCTATTTGCTGATTGTGCTGCTGGGCTGCGTGCCCCTGTTCGCTGGGGCTGTCGCGTTCGACGATGCCACCGGGCGTCTGCCGTTGGGCAGGTTCATGCAGGTCTATGAAGACCACGATGGCAGCGCCAGTATCGGCCAGGTCAGTTCGGCGGCGTTCGCCAATCGTTTTCGCGGCCATGAGCAAGACGTGCTCAATGCCGGTTACTCGACCTCGGTATTCTGGCTGAAGGTCGACCTTGCCTACGCCGCCCCCCCGTCCGCGGCGCCGCGCCAGTGGCTGCTGGAGCTGGCCTACCCACCGCTGGACCACCTCGAACTCTACCTGCCGGATGAGCAGGGCGTGTATCGCCTGGCCGGGCGCACCGGCGATGCGCTGCCTTATGCCAGCCGGCAGATCCAGCAGAACAACTACCTGTTCGAACTGGCCTTGCGCCCCGGCCAGCACACCACCGCCTATCTGCGGCTGCACAGCCAGGGCTCGATCCAGGCGCCGCTGACCTTGTGGTCGATCGAGGCCTACCTGCAAGATCAGCCCACCCGCCTGTACGTGCTGGGGATGATCTACGGTGTGCTGCTGGTGATGCTGGTGTACAACCTGTTCATCTACCTCAGCGTGCGCGACGTCAGTTACCTGTACTACATCCTCTATATCGGTGCGTTCGGCCTCTACCAGGTGTCGGTCAATGGTGCTGGTATCGCCTATTTCTGGCCGGACAGCCCCTGGTGGGCGAATGCCGCCACACCGTTGTTCATCGGCGCCGCCGGGTTGTTCGGTTGCCAGTTCGCCCGTCACTTCCTGCAACTGGGCCGCCTCAGCCGTGGCTTCGACCGTCTGTTGCTGCTGATGATGGCCGCAGGTGGGCTGGTCATGGTGATGGCGGTTACCCTGCGCTATGGCGTGGCGTTGCGCATGGCCACGCTGCTGGCGCTGCTGTTCACCGTGAGCATCTTCACCGCCGGGCTATACGCCTGGTGGCGCGGGGTGCGGGTGGCACGCTGGTTCATCATCGCCTGGACGGCGTTTCTGCTCGGTGGGCTGGTCAACACCCTGATGGTGCTGGGTTACCTGCCGAACCTGTTCATCACCATGTACGCCAGCCAGCTGGGCTCGGCGCTGGAGGTGGCGCTGCTGTCGCTGGCGCTGGCCGACCGCATCAACAGCCTGCGCGAGCAGCAGGCCCAGGCGTTGCGTGACACTGGCCGCACCCTTGAGCAACTGAACCTGCAGTTGGCCCGCAGTAATCGGCTCAAGGACGAATTCCTCGCCACGGTGACCCATGAACTGCGCACCCCGATGAACGGGGTGATCGGTTCGCTGGAGCTGTTGCACACCCTGCCGATGAGCGCCGAGCAGGCGCAATATCATCGCACCGCGACCGGTTCGGCCCGGGACATGATGGCGATGGTCGACGACATTCTCATCCTTACCGAGCTGCAGGCCGGACGGCTACGTAGCCAGGGCACGCCGTTCAGCTTGCGCCGCCTGCTTCAGGAACTGCGCGCCGGCTATGCCGGACAGGCCTTGGCCAAGGGCCTGTACCTGAGCCTGGATATCCCGGCCGACCTGCCGGACAGCCTGGTGGGCGATGCGCAGAAACTTGCCCGCTGCCTGGCGTGCCTGGTGGACAACGGCTTGAAGTTCACCCACCAGGGTGGCGTCACGGTGCAGGCGCGGGGGCGGCGGACCGGGCCGGATACCCTGGTCTTGAGCTTGACGGTCAGCGACAGCGGCATCGGTTTCGATGATCTTGACCAGGCCGTGCTGTACCAGCGGTTCTTCCAGGTCGACGGCTCGATGACCCGGCGTTATGGCGGGCTGGGGATTGGCCTGTCGATCTGTCGTCAGCTGAGTGAGCTGCTCGGGGCGAGCTTGTCCCATGAATCCACGCCAGGCTTGGGCAGCCGCTTCGAGTTGAGCCTGGCGCTGGCCGTGGCGCAGATTCAACTGCCCCCGGTGCGTGACGCCTCGGGTTTGCAGCGGTTCTAGGCTTTGTACGAAACGTGCCTGCGCGACGATCATGCTGCGTTGAAAACAGGCTCGGAATGCTCATTGACAGCCAGTCAACTCTGCTTCCTCGCCTGTTTTCGCCTTGCCTGATCGCCGCTCGGCGACTTTTCGTACAAACCCTAGCCACAGCACTGTCGGTACCATCCTCGCCACGCTGGATGTCCAGGGCGCGAAGCGCCCCCATGTAGTCCGTTTTGTCACTTTGACTGGCCGGGCTGCGGTGCTTCACTGGGTCTTTCAGGCATGAGCGGATCCAGGAGGCCCCGATGAACCTGCACCAGTTCGCTGAAACCCACGAAGTCACCAACCAGCCGCCGTCCCTCGACGGCGCCAACCTGTATCGTCTCGACCTGCCGCTACAGGAATGGTCGCGGCGTTTCGGCGCTGCCTGGGCCGAGGCGCGGATCGACGCCTATGGCGCCCTGGCCGGTGGCCCGCTGATGGCGGCGGGATTCCTGGCCAATGCCCACAAGCCAGAGTTCAGCAGCCATGACCGCTATGGCCACCGTATCGATCTGGTGGAATTCCACCCGGCCTATCACGAGTTGATGCGCACTGCCATCGAGCATGGCCTGCCGTCGCTGCCTTGGGCCGAGCCCCGGGCCGGCGCCCATGTCGCCCGGGCCTCGATGACGTACCTGCACAGCCAGGCCGAAGCCGGCAGTGGCTGCCCGCTGACCATGACCTTCGCCGCCGTGCCGGCCTTGCGCCTGCAGCCGGAGCTGGCCGGCTACTGGCTGCCGAAGATCCTCGCCCGTGAATACGACCCGCGCAACGTCGGCGACCGACACAAGGCCGGGGTGACCATCGGCATGGCCATGACCGAGAAGCAGGGCGGCACCGATGTGCGCGCCAACACCACCCGTGCTTACCCGGTCGGCACGCCGGGGCCGGGCCAGCCCTACGAGCTGGTGGGGCACAAGTGGTTCTGCTCGGCGCCGATGTGCGACGCCTTCCTCACCCTGGCGCAGACCGACAAGGGGCTCAGTTGTTTCCTGCTGCCGCGCCACCGCCCGGACGACAACCGCAACCAGTTCTACATCCAGCGCCTGAAAAACAAGCTCGGCAACTGCTCCAACGCCTCCAGCGAGGTGGAGTTCCGTGGTGCCCTGGCCTGGATGGTGGGCGAGGAGGGCCGTGGCGTGCCGACCATCATCGAGATGGTCGCCATGACCCGCTTCGACTGTATGGTCGGCTCCAGCGCCCTGATGCGCCAGGCCCTGACCCAGGCCGCGCACCACTGCGCCCACCGCAAGGTCGGCGGGCGAGTGCTGGCCGAGCAGCCGTTGATGCAGAACGTGCTCGCCGACCTGGCGCTGGAGAGCGAGGCGGCCCTGGCCCTGAGTTTGCGCATGGGGCAGGCCCTGGACCAATTGGATGATCCGCAGCAGGCGCACTTCGCCCGGCTGGTGACGGCGGTGGGCAAGTACTGGATCTGCAAGCGGGCGCCGGGAATGATCAACGAGGCCGCCGAGTGCCTGGGCGGCGCCGGTTACGTCGAGGACAGCATCCTGCCCCGGCTGTACCGCGAGGCGCCGGTCAATTCGACCTGGGAAGGTTCGGGCAACGTGCAGTGCCTGGATGTGCTGCGAGCCTTGTCGAAGGAGCCGGGCGTGCTCGAGGCGCTGTTCGTCGAGCTGGGTGACGGCCATGGCGACCCGCGGCTGGCGGCGTTCATCGGCAACCTCAAGGGCGCCTTTGCCGATACCGACGATATCCAGTACCGCGCCCGGCAACTGACCGAGGACATCGCCGTGGCGCTGCAGGCCAAGCTGCTGCTTGAGGCGGGCAATGCCACGGTGAGCGATGCGTTCATTGGCAGTCGGCTGGGCGGTAGTGGGCGGGTATATGGCGCATTGCCACGCGGCGTGGATGTCGAGGCGCTGGTGGCCAGGGCAACGCCAGTCTGGGCCGGGTGAAGGATGGCTTCATTCTCCCCCTTTCGCGGCACAAGGCCGCTCCTGCAAGGAATTGCACAGCACTGACACTGGGGGTGTATTTGCCCCGCAACGCAGGCAAGATGGCTGTCATGCATTCCATAAGACAGGAAGCCCAGCGTGAGCCAAGCGTTTGTAGTCGTTGATACCCCCGAACAGGCCGTCGACCGTCTGGCGGCCTTGCATGAACAGGCCACCGGGGCCCTGAGCCAGGCCCTCAAGCGCTACCTCAAGGACCGCACCGAGCCGGGCGACGACGAGCGCGCGTTGTTCCGTTACCCGGCCCTGCGCCTGACCTACTTCAGCCAGGGCGAGGTCGCCGCCACCACCCGCGCCTACGCCAAGGTCCAGGTGGCCGGCACCTACAGTGTCACTGTCACCCAGCCGGCGGCTTTTCGCAGTTACCTGCTGGAACAACTGCGTCCGTTGATGCACGACTACACCGTGACCGTCGAAGTCGGCGTCAGCGAACAGAACATCCCGTATCCCTATGTAGTCGACCAGGGCGATGAACTGGCTGGCAGTGGCATCACCGCCGCGCAGTTGGCGCGGGTGTTCCCCAGCACCGACCTGTCGGCGGCCACCGACAACATCGCCGATGGCCTGTACGACTGGGAAAGCGCCGAGACGCTGCCGCTGGCTTTGTTCGATGCCGCCCGGGTGGATTTCTCGCTGCGCCGCCTGGTGCACTACACCGGCAGCGACTGGCGCCATGTGCAGCCGTGGATCCTGCTGACCAACTACCACCGCTACGTCGACCAGTTCATCGCCCATGGCCTGGAGCAACTGCGTGACGATCCGCGCTTCGTGCGCATGGTCCTGCCGGGCAACGTGATCATCGACAAGGGCATGGACAACGGCGAGGCCCAGGCCCTGGTGGCCGGCGTGGTCTGGCACCGTTACCAGATGCCGGCCTACCACCTGATCGCCGCCGACGGCGATGGCGTGACCCTGGTCAATATCGGTGTCGGCCCGTCCAACGCCAAGAACATCACCGACCACCTCGCCGTGCTGCGTCCGCACTGCTGGTTGATGATCGGCCACTGCGGCGGCCTGCGCCAATCGCAGACCATCGGCGACTACGTGCTGGCGCACGCCTACATGCGCCGCGACGGAATCCTCGACCGGGTGGTGCCGCCGAATATCCCGATTCCGGCCCTGGCCGAGGTGCAGCTGGCGCTGCAGGAGGCTGCCGCCCAGGTCACCGGCGAACGTGGCGACCAACTGAAGAAACGCCTGCGCACTGGCACCGTGCTGACCTACGACGATCGCAACTGGGAACTGCGCTGGGCCCAGGAACGCCCGTTGATCAACCTGTCGCGCGCGGTGGCGGTGGACATGGAAAGCGGCACCATCGCCGCCCAGGGCTATCGCCTGCGGGTGCCATATGGCACCTTGCTGTGTGTCTCGGACAAGCCGCTGCACAGCGAGATCAAGCTGCCCGGCTCGGCCAACGCCTTCTACAACCGCGCGGTCAGCCAGCACCTGAAGATCGGCATTGCCGCCCTCGACCTGCTGCGCACCGAGCTCAACTCGCTGCACTCGCGTAAACTGCGCAGCTTCGATGAGCCGCCGTTCCGCTGAGGATCCATGTCCCTGCCCCCCCGCAACCCACCGCGCCGCCCGGCGGCGCGCCCTGCCGGCCCGCGTCGCCAGCCCAAGGCGCCGCCGGCCGAGCCTCGCCTGATCCTGTTCAACAAGCCGTTCGATGTGCTCACCCAGTTCAGCGACGGCGAGGGGCGCGCCACGCTCAAGGACTATATCGACATCCCCGGCATCTACCCGGCCGGGCGCCTTGACCGTGACAGCGAAGGGCTGTTGCTGCTGACCAACGATGGCCGCCTGCAGGCGCGCATCGCCGACCCCAAGCACAAATTGGCCAAGACCTACTGGGTACAGGTGGAGGGCGAGCCTAGCGCCGAGCAGCTGCAGCGCCTGCGCGAGGGCGTTGAGCTCAATGACGGGCCGACCTTGCCGGCCGAGGCACGCTTGCTCGACGAACCGACGCTATGGCCGCGCAATCCGCCAGTGCGTTTTCGCAAGAGCGTGCCGACGGCGTGGCTGGAGCTGGTCATCCGTGAAGGGCGCAATCGCCAGGTGCGGCGCATGACCGCGGCGGTGGGCGTGCCGACCTTGCGCCTGGTGCGGGTGCGGATTGGTGACTGGACGATCGAAGGGCTGGAGCAGGGCTGCTGGCGCGAGGTGCCGGCGAAGCTTTAAGCCGCACGCGCCTCCTGTGTAGGAGCGGCCTTGTGTCGCGAAAGGGCCGCAACGCGGCCCCGGCGATCTTTGCATCAACGCTGAAACCCTGGGGCCGCTGCGCGCCCCTTTCGCGACACAAGATGAGTGTTTGCCAGGGTGCGCGAGGCAGATACCTAAACTCCCTCCAGAAACCCCACCACCACGCTCTTGATGATGAACGCCAGCACCCCCAGGCCCAGTACGAAGAACAGGATCAGCGTACCGAAGCGGCCGGCCTTGGATTTCTTCGCCAGGTCCCAGACGATGAAGCCCATGAAGGCGATCAGCACGGTGACGAGGATGATCATCATCCATTCTTCGAAGACAGCGGGATCCATCGGTGTACTCCAGGCTGGCGAAAAGCCCGATCATACGCCGGGCGCGCAGGGATTCAACGCAGGTGGGTCAAGGGCAGCTCGGTGCTGGCCAGCACCTGGTTGAGTACGAAGCTCGAGCGCACGCTGGTCACGCCTTCGATGCGGGTCAGGCTGCCTAGTAGCAATTTCTGGTAGTGGTCCATGTCCGGCACCACCACCTTGAGCTGGTAGTCGGCGTCCATGCCGGTGACCAGGCTGCACTCGAGCACCTGGGGCAGGCTGCGGATTGCCGCCTCGAAGGTCTCGAAGCGCTCGGGGGTGTGGCGGTCCATGCCGATCAGCACGTAGGCGGTCAGGCTCAGGCCGAGCTTCTTGCGGTCCAGCAGGGCCACCTGGCGTGAGATGTAGCCATCGTCCTCGAGCTGCTTGACCCGGCGCGAGCAGGGGGACGGCGACAGGCCGATGCGTTCGGCCAGCTCCTGGTTGGAGATGCGCGCGTCGCGCTGCAATTCGGCGAGGATGCTCAGGTCGTAGCGGTCGAGCTTGCTCATGGAAAAGGCCTTTTCTGTTCGGATTGCGGCGAATTATCAATCCTGAGTGAAAAATTGCGCAAGTGCTATTTATCAGAGCAATCTTCGCAATCCTCTGCCGGGGCGCCTGGCCTATCTTTATCAACAGAATCACTGCCCGGACATCAGTCCACGGCGAGGCGCCCTAGGCGGGCGCTCGCGGCCAGCCATCCAACAGGATCCGCCAGGCCCCGGGCTACGCACTGTCCAGAAGACGGCGCGAGGTGAGCCGGTGTCACAAGCGCCGAGCACGGACGACAATTGCAGAAGGGAGACCACCAGGTCTCCCTTTTTTATTGCCCAGGTTTTGCCGCCGGCACCGTCCTGCAAGGCCAGGCCGCCACCAGCAGCACCAGCAGGCCGGCGGCCAGCGCAATGCAGAAACCGCTGCGCGAGGTGCTGGCGTCCACCCACTGGCCAGCGCTGGCGGCACCGAGCGCCACGCCGACGTTCAAGCCGGCGAGCAGCCAGGTCAGGCCTTCGGTCAATTGTTGTTCAGGCACGCTGCGCTCGACCAGCGCCATGGCCACGATCATGGTCGGGGCAAAGAACACCCCGGCCAACAGCACGGCACCGGCGAGTTGGACGAGGTTGCCTGCCAACAACAGCGGCAGGGTGGCGAGGGCGGTCGCCAGCGCCCCGAGCGACAGCTGGCGAGGCAATGGCAGGTGCCAGCGCCTGGCGCCGAACAGCAGCCCGGAGATGCACGAGCCGGCGGCGTAGGCCGACAGCACCAGGCTGGCGGCAGCCGGTTGGCCCTGTTCGTTGGCAAAGGCCACGCTGACGATATCCACGGTGCCGACGATGATCCCCATCGCCACCATCAGCAAGGTCAGTTGGCGCACGCTGGCAAGGCGCCAGGCCGGGCATCGCGTTGCAGCGGGGGCGATGAGCGCCGGTGGCGGTTCACTGGCGGTTTGCCACACCAGCGCTGCGCTGCCCAGGGCCAGTAGCGTGGCGGCGGCGAGCAGGCCGGCCGGAGGCCACAGGGCAACACTGAGCCCTACCGCCAGCGGCGGTCCAGCGATGAAGCTGACTTCGTCGAGCACGGTTTCCAGTGAGTAGGCGGTCTGCAACTGCGGCTGGCCGCGATACAGGTGAGTCCAGCGCGCGCGGACCATGGCCGACATGCTGGGCATGCAACCGCTCAGCAGGGCGGCCGCGAACAGCGTCCAGCTGGCGCCGCCCTGCCAGGCGCAAGCGGCCATCAACGCCAGGCCCAATACGCTCAGCAACGTCGCCACCGGCAGGACCCGGCGCTGGCCCAGGCGATCCACCAGGCGCGAGACCTGTGGTGACAGCAAGGCGTAGGTCAGCACGAACGTGGCGGACACCGCCCCTGCCAGGGCGTAGCTGCCACGCGTCTGGGCCAGCAGGGTGATGATGCCGATCCCGGTCATGGGTAGCGGCAGGCGGGCCAGCAGCCCGGCTGCGGTGAACGCGCGGGTACCGGCGGGGTTGAACAGTGCGACATAGGGGTTGGGCATGCAGACTTCCTTTTACATTCATTTCGTATGATTATTTATTCATACGGTATGTATGTAAAAGCTGCAAGCCATTCGTTGCTGTCGTCACTTTCATCTGTTGGTATGGGTAGTCGCGGTAGACTTCGAACCTGCAAGGGCAAGTGTTTTCATCGAGAGGAACATCATGAGGTCGCGTATCTGGCAGTGGGCCGGCGTTGGTTTGCTGGGCATGAGCATCAGCCTGGGTGCCTTGGCCCAGGGGCCCGGGGACGGGCATGACGGCCATGGTGGCCAGCCGGACCAGGGGCAGGGCGAGCGACGCGGTTCGCCGCTCACCTCCCGGGACGAAGTGCGCCAGACCCAACCGCCGCGCGAGGGCTACTACCAGGACATTCCCCGGCGCCATGGCGACAACCGCTATTGGCAAGCCGGTGGTCCCGGGCAGCGTCCGGGCGGTGACTGGTCGGGGCGGCCGGACGGCCATGGCAATGGCTGGGGGCCGGGCCCGCAATACCATCCAGGTCACACCGTGGAGCGCTTCCCGGATCGCTACTGGAAAGTGCCCTACCGTGGGCAGGACTACTTCTACTCCGGCGGTTACTGGTATCGCCCGCACGGTGGTGGCTATGTCGTGGTCACGCCGCCCTATGGCGTGAGGGTTGGCTATCTGCCGTCCTATGCCCGCGAGGTGTGGTTGGGCGGGGCGTTGTTCTTCCTGGTGGCGGACACCTATTACCAGTACCAGGCCGACAGCCGCGAGTACGTGGTGGTCAACCCGCCCACGGCGGCCCCGGCGCCGCTGTCGATGCAGCCGCAGGGCTATGACGTGGTGGCCTACCCGATGTACGGCCAGGGGCCTGAACAGCAGGAGCAGGACCGTTTCCAGTGCCACCGCTGGGCGGTGAGCCAATCGGGATTCGACCCGGCCACGGCGAGCTACGCGCCCCCGGCGAATGTGGCGGACAACTACCGGCGAGCCTTGGGAGCCTGCTTGAGCGGGCGGGGGTATAGCATCAATTGACGCGGTTGTTACACCGGGTCCGCGTGCACCATCACATCGGCCTTTGGATAGCGCGCGCGGATGGCCTGTGATGCCTGCACGCACAGCTCATGAGCCGCGTCCAGCGGCAAGGTGCCCGGTAATTCCAGGTGCAGCTGCACGAACCAGTGGCTGCCCGACACCCGCGTGCGCAGGTCGTGCGCGCCCTTCACCCCGGGGATCGCCAGCACCACCTCGAGCATGCGCTCACTGACGTCCGCCGGCAGTTCCTGATCCATGAGGATCGCCGTGCTTTGCCGGGCAATCTGCACGGCGCTCCACAGGATGTAGAAGGCGATTGCCAAACCGAACAGCGCATCCAGTTGTGGCCAGCCGAACCGTGCCAGGACCAGCGCCAACAGGATGCTGCCATTGAGCAGCAGGTCGGAGCGGTAATGCAGGGAATCGGCGCGCACCGCGGTGGAGCCGGTCAGGCGGATGACCTTGCGTTGGAAGGCCAGCAACGCCACGGTCAGCACCAGCGACAACAGCATCACCGCGATGCCGGCGGCGGTGTCGCCCAGTGGCTGCGGCGCTTGCAGGCGTTCCACTGCCTGCACCCCGATCAGCACGGCGCTGACACCGATGAACAGCGCCTGGGCCATGCCGGCCAGGGCCTCGGCCTTGCCGTGGCCGAAGCGGTGATCGTCGTCGGCCGGGCGCAAGGCATAGTGCACCGCCAGCAGGTTGAGGAACGAGGCGACCGCATCGAGCGCCGAGTCGGTGAGCCCGGCCAGCAGGCTCACCGAGCCGCTCAGCCACCAGGCCACGGCCTTGCTCAGCACCAGGATGCTGGCCACCGTCAGCGAGGCGCGGGTGGCCAGGCGCAGCAGGCGTTGGTGTTCGGCCGGGGCAGTCATGTGCGGGCGGTCTTGTGTGAAGGTTTCAGGCGGCCGGGGCCAGGCCGAGGCTGGCCAGTTGCTCGACGCTGCCACGGCTCTGGATCAACCGTGGGTCATTCAGCGGCAGGCGCTGGCCCAGTTCGCTTTCGAGGATAGCCTGCAGTTTGATCCTGTCGACCTGGCCATTGGCGTCGACCGCGGGCGCCAGTTTGGCCGGGTCGATCTGCGCGGTCTTGCCGCCGGGGTAGTAGATGGCGCCGGTGGCAAAATCGATGCCGAAGGCGATCAGGCCGGGGAGCACGTAGAACAGGATACCAATGGCGTCCATGGCCGCGACGACGGGGTCGATCTTGCCTTCGATCTGGCCGCGACGGTCAGGGTAGAAGAGGGTGCCGCAGGCCGTCAGCTGGGTCAGCAAGGTGGCGATCAGGGCGCCACCGATGACGCGGGAAGGGATGCGCATGTAAATCTCCGGAATGGTAGCGTTGCAACGGCGCGACGAATGCCCGCGCCTGAGCTTAAGACCATGTTAGGCCAGCCTCGGTTCGCCGTTATACTCGGACGATTGTTCGAGGACCACCATGATTTCATTACCGATCGATGCCGTACTGTCCGACCTGCGCCTGGCCCTGGGCGCGCGTGACGAAGCGGTGCTCGAGGCGCCGCCCGGCGCCGGCAAGACCACCCGTGTGCCGCTGGCGTTGCTCGACGAGCCGTGGCTGGCCGGGCAGACCATCCTGATGCTTGAGCCGCGGCGCCTGGCGGCCCGCGCCGCCGCCGAGCGACTGGCCAGCGAGCTGGGGGAAAAAGTCGGCGATACCGTGGGCTACCGCATCCGCCTGGACAGCAAGGTCGGCCCGAACACGCGCATCGAAGTGGTCACCGAGGGCATCCTCACTCGCCGCTTGCAAGCCGATCCAGCGCTCGAAGGCGTGGGCTTGCTGATCTTCGATGAGTTCCACGAGCGCAGCCTGGATGCCGACCTTGCCCTGGCCCTGAGCCTCAATGGCCGGGCCCTGCTGCGTGACGAGCCGCCGCTGAAGATCCTGCTGATGTCGGCGACGCTGGAGGGCGAGCGTTTGTCGCGGCTGCTCGACGATGCGCCGATCATCAGCAGCCAGGGGCGCATGCACCCGGTGGATATCCGCTGGGGACGGCCTTTCCAGCCCGGTGAGTTCGTCGAGCCGCGAGTGGTCGATTGCGTGCTCCAGGCCCTCGCCGACGAAACGGGCAGCCTGCTGGTGTTCCTGCCTGGGCAAGCGGAGATTCGCCGTGTGCACCAGGCCTTGCAGGAAGCGCTCGGCGAGCGCCCCGGTATCCTGTTGTGCCCACTGCATGGCGAACTCGATCTCACTGCCCAGCGCGCGGCCATCGAGCCGGCGCCCAAGGACCAGCGCAAGGTCGTGCTGGCGACCAATATCGCCGAGACCAGCCTGACCATCGACGGCGTGCGCGTGGTCATCGACGCAGGATTGGCGCGGGTGCCGCGCTTTGATCCCGGCAGCGGCATGACACGCCTGGATACCCAGCGCATCTCCCGCGCCAGTGCCACCCAGCGCGCCGGGCGTGCTGGGCGCCTGGAGCCGGGGGTGTGCTACCGGTTGTGGTCCGAGGCCCAGCACGACCAGCTGGCGGCCCACGGCGGCGCTGAAATCCTCCAGGCCGACTTGGCGGGGCTGGCCCTGCAACTGGCGCGCTGGGGCGTGCCGCCGGAACAGTTGAGCTGGCTCGACCAGCCGCCGCCGTCCGCCTATGCCCAGGCCCAGGACTTGTTGGCCCGCCTCGGTGCGTTCAAGCCTGGCAGCCGCGACAACCTCGGCGCCCACGGCCAGGCCATGGCCGAACTGCCCACGCACCCGCGCATCGCCCATCTGCTCTTGCGTGGCCAGGACCTGGGCCTGGCCGAGCTGGCCTGCGATGTGGCGGCGTTGCTCGGCGAGCGCGACATCCTGCGCGGCGCTGGCGCTGACCTGCATAGCCGGCTGGCGCTGCTCAGCGGCGAAGCCCGCGTAGCCCGTGGCGGGCAGGGCGGCGTGCAGCGCGCGCGGCAACTGGCCCGGCAATATCGCGGCCAGTTGCGTGGCAAGCCGCGCAGCCCGGTGGCCGACCCCGACCATCCGCGCTGGCTGGGCGCGCTGCTGGCGCTGGCCTATCCCGACCGAGTGGCGCAACAGCGTCGCGAAGGCGGTGCCGAGTACCGCCTGGCCAACGGCCGGGCGGCCCTGTTCGGCGAAGTCGACGCGCTGATGAAAAGCCCATGGCTGGTGATTGCCGACCTCGGCAGCCGCCAGGGCCAGCGCGAGGAGCGCATCTACCTGGCCGCCGAGTTCGACCCGGCGCTGCTCGATGGTGTGCTGGCCGAGCAGGTCGAGCAACTCGACCTGCTCGACTGGGATGAACGCGAACAGGTGCTGCGTGCCGAACGCCAGCGCAAGGTCGGTGAACTGGTGCTCAGCCGTGAACCCCTGCCAGGCCTGGACGAAGAGGCGCGGGCCAAGGCCCTGCTTGGCCTGGTGCGACGCAAGGGCTTGAACCTGTTGACCTGGACGCCCGAGCTGCGCCAGTGGCAGGCCCGAGTCGCGCTGTTGCGTCAACTCGATTTGCAAAAGGACGGCGACAGCCAATGGCCGGATCTGGGCGACCAAGCCCTGCTCGCCAACCTGGAGGACTGGTTGCAACCCTACCTGGGCAAGGTCTCGCGTCTTAGCCACTTCGCCGCGCTGGACCTGCCAGCGCTGCTGCGCAACCTGCTGCCCTGGCCGTTGCCCCAGCGCCTGGATGAACTGGCGCCGTCGCACTTGAGCGTGCCCTCGGGCTCCAGCATTCGCCTGGACTACAGCGAGCAGCCACCGATTCTTGCCGTGCGCCTGCAGGAGCTGTTCGGCCTGGCCGACACCCCGCGTATCGCCAACGGCCGCCAGCAGGTCAAGTTGCACCTACTGTCGCCGGCACGCCGCCCGGTGCAGGTGACCCAGGACCTGGCCAACTTCTGGCGTACCACTTATGCCGAGGTGAAGAAGGATCTCAAGGGGCGATACCCCAAGCATTACTGGCCGGATGATCCGCTGGTGGCCGAGGCCACCGCCCGGGCCAAGCCTCGGGGAACCTGACCTGGAGCTGTTTCACCCTGCCTGTCGTTTGCCGCGACACGCAAGATGGCCCGATGCCTTGGCAACCGTCGAGGTATCCAACAGCAAAGGTCTTTTTCAACATGAATCTCGAGCAAGTCTCAAGCGCGGCACCGATGTCCTTCAGTAACCTAAAAATTTTCGAGTGCACCATTCACGCGATCTACCAGGGCGCAACCTACCCCATTGTGCTCAGTACCGAGGAGGACTATGCCAAGTCCATCGTACCTGGTCGCTGGGATTGGCTGATCAAGGGCGAGCCAGGCAAGACCTACGAGGACAGTCGGCGAGTCTTCCAGTTCAAGCTGCACGCCCACACCACCGACCGCCTGCATTACCAGATGTGCGGAACCGGACAACGTGAGAGGCGTCGACTGGCCCGCAGCAACAAAGGCTACATCGGCATGTATGCCGCCGCCGAAGCAATCATGACCTTCAAGCTTGAGCCACTGGCCTGGGACGGGCGGCAATTGCGGTGCCGCTGGCGTGATCACGAGGGGCATACGGTCAAGATTGGTGAATACCCCACCGATGGTAGGCCCTATGACCGTCTGGGGGGGTATCTGGACCATCTGAACGTTTATACAGAATATGCCGAAAGTCTGTGTGAGTTCCTGATCACACCGTTGCGCTGAGGCCCCGGCTCAGGCGCCCGCTTCGCTTTCGCGCAACATGAACAGGCGATACAGCACCACGGTGGCGAACAGCTGCAGGAAGCCGTTGAAGCTGTCCACGGCCAATCGCACGCCGGGCTGTGGTTCGGGGAAGGCGCTGATCAGCAAGCCTTCGATCAACCACAGCGGCGCCAGCACCGCCAGCATGCAGATCATGATGCGCAGGAAGTGCCCGGTGGTCATGCGTGCGCTGGTGCGCATCGCCTCGATCACCGGCAGCCCGCGCAATACCAGCAGGTATTCGGCGAACACCAGGTTCACCATGATCCACACGCCGGGGAAGATGAACAGCAGCAGGCCCGCCGAGATCAGCAGCGTGCAGATCACCACCAGCAACGCCAGCCTTGGCCACAACTGCAGGGCGCGGGCGAACAGGTCGCGCTTGGCGATCGCCTGGCCGTTGCTGCGGGTGTCGAGGTAGAGGATCAGTGCCGCGGTGTACAGCGGGTAGAACAGCAGGCTGACCAGCATGCCGAAGGCCGGCGCGGCCTGCTCGCCCAGTTGCCGATCGAGCAGTTGGGTGAGGAGGGCCTCGAGCACCACCAGTGGCAGGCACAGCTGGAGGATGCTCGCCAGGTGGCGGCGGAAGAAGTACAGGGAGTCGCGCAGAACGCTCAGCGGATTCATCGGTCAACATCGCATGGCAGAAAAAGCAGGGCGTAACTTTAGCCCAGTCGGCGCGCTTGCTGAAAAAAGTTTCATGGCCCGGGCAATTGAATCGTCACGCCCGGGCCCTCATCTTTGACGCTGTCCGATGTCCTGTTCAGCCCATGAGGTTGCCCCGATGAACACTGAAGAACAAACCCTGATCGATGGCCTGTTCGGCCGTCTCAAGCAAGCTGAGGATCCGGCCCAGCCACGTGATGCCCAGGCCCAGGCACGCATCGAGGAGCATCTGCGCCAGCAGCCGGCGGCGCCGTATTACATGGCCCAGGCGATCCTGGTGCAGGAAGCGGCGATCAAGCGCCTGGACGAGCAGAGCAAGCAGCTCGAGGCCGAGCTCAAGCAGGCTCGGGCCCAGCTCGACGCGACCCGCTCCAGCGGCGCCAGCAGTGGTGGCGGTTTCCTCTCCAGCATATTCGGTGCCGGCGCGCGCAGCCCGGCGCCCGAGCCCCAGCGCTCGGTCGCCCCGCCACCCAGCTCTGGCGGCGGTTGGCGCGAACCGGCACCCCAGGCCTATGCACCACCGCCCCAGCAACCAGGCTTCGGCGCGGCACCCGCGCCAGCGCGTAGTGGTGCCAGCAGCTTCCTTGGCGGCGCCATGCAGACCGCCGCGGGCGTGGCCGGTGGCGTGCTCCTGGCCCAGGGCATCAGCAGCCTGTTCAATCACCATTCGCAACCTGAAGAGGTGGTCGAGGTAATCAAGGAAGAACCGGCGCCTGCCAGTGACCAGGGCGGCTGGAATGACCAGGACAGTCAGCGCCAGGTGGCCGACAACAGTGGCTGGGGCAATGACCAGGGCGGGTTCGCCGACACCGATTACAGTGGCGATGGCGGCGGCTTCTTCTCGGACGACGACTACGTCTGAGGGCTCTGGCATACTCGTTGAATTGCGGGCCGCGCAGCGGCCCTCTCCAAGACTCGACGAGGTGCCCTGGCTTGAAGAAGATCGCGCTGTTCGCCGATGTGCAGAACCTCTACTACACGGTGCGCCAAGGCCATGGCTGTCATTTCAACTATGCCGCGCTGTGGGCCGACGTCAGCCGCGAAGGGCAGATCGTCGAGGCGCTGGCCTATGCCATCGACCGCGGCGACAGCAAGCAGCAACAGTTCCAGCAGATCCTGCGCAACCTGGGTTTCGAGGTGCGTCTGAAACCCTATATTCAGCGCGCCGACGGCTCGGCCAAAGGTGACTGGGATGTGGGCATCACCCTGGATGTGATCGAGGCGGCGGCGCGGGTCGACCAGGTGGTGCTGGCCTCCGGCGACGGTGATTTCGACCTGCTGCTGGAGCGGGCGATGCAGCGCCATGGTGTGGAAACCGTGGTCTATGGCGTACCCGGATTGACGGCGTTGTCGGTGATTCGCGCGGCCAGCCGCTATGTGCCGATCGAGGGCAAGTTGCTGCTGCGCTGAGCGCCTACGACGATCGGCTCGATTTGCCGTTCAGATGTTCCAGCGGCACTCGTCGCGGCACCGCGCTCGAGAGAATGATCGAGGTCTTGCTGAAGCCCAGCTGCGATACCCGGTTGATCAGCGCCTCCAGCTCGCTCATCGACGCCACCGCTGCCTGCATGATCACGCACGGATCGCCGGTCACCCGGTGGCATTCGGTGAGTTCGGGGATCTTCTCCAGCGCTTCATAGGCCTGCTGGTTGCCATGGCTGGCCAGGCGCAGTTCGATCACGCACTGGATCGGCAGGCCGATCTTCTCCAGGTCGACCTTGGCGGTGTAGCCGCTGATCACCCCACTGGCCTCCAGCTTGGCCACGCGCTCGGCCACTGCCGGGGCGGAAAGATTGACCTGGCGCGCCAGCTGCGCGTAGGTGGCCCGGCCGTTTTCCAGCAGGGCGGCGAGGAGCATGCGATCGTACTTGTCCATGGTGAGTCCTGGTGACTTTGCAATCGATGGTGAACGGCGTGCATAACCGTTTATTACAAAGTGTTTTGGTGTTTTAAACCTGTTTTGTAACTTAAGTTTGCGGCAGGCCCTTCCTAAACTAAGTCACCCGTAAACGGATTTCGAGCCCTCTTTCATGCCTGCCTCCCGTCGCTTCCCGTTGTTGCTCATCGGTGCCTTCCTCGCCCTGTACCTGGTCTGGGGCTCGACCTACCTGTTCATCCGCATTGGCGTGGAGTCCTGGCCACCGCTGCTGATGGCCGGGGTACGCTTTGTGATTGCCGGCAGCCTGCTCTACGGCTTCCTGCGCTGGCGCGGGGCGCCGGCGCCGACCTGGCCGCAATGGCGCGCGGCCGGAGCCATCGGCTTCCTGCTGCTCAGTTGCGGCAACGGCGGCGTGACCCTGGCCGAGCACGCCGGGGTGGCCTCGGGCGTGGCCGCCCTGGCGGTGGCCACCGTGCCGCTGTTCACCCTGGTGTTCGGCCTGTTCTTCGGCCACCGCAATTCACGGCTGGAATGGGCGGGGATCGTGCTTGGTCTGGTCGGTATCGGCTTGCTCAACATGGGCTCCAACCTGCAGGCCAGCCCCATGGGCGCGGCGCTGATCCTGTTCGCCGCGGCAGCTTGGGCTTTTGGCTCGGTGTGGAGCAAGAGCCTGCCACTGCCCCAGGGCGCCATGGCCAGCGCCGCGGAAATGCTGGTGGGCGGCATCGCGCTGCTGATCGGCAGTGCCCTGAGCGGTGAGCGCATGACCCAGATGCCCAGCGCCGCCGGTTGGGGCGCGCTGGCCTACCTGGTGTTGTTCGGCTCGATCCTGGCGTTCAGCTCGTACATGTACCTGCTCAAGCACGTGCGCCCGGCCGCGGCCACCAGCTACGCCTACGTCAACCCGGCGGTGGCGGTGCTGCTGGGGATTCTGTTCGCCGGCGAGCAGATCGGCGCCGAAGAGTGCGTGGCCATGGCGGTGATCATCGGCGCGGTGGTGCTGATCGGCCTGCCGCAATGGCGCAAGGCGCCGGCGCAGCCCGTGTCGCTGAAGGAAGGGGTGTGCAAATAAGGCAAGGGGCTTCTGACCCTGTGGGAGCAACTGTCTTGCTCTCGCGCGGTCGCTGTGGGAGCGGCTTCAGCCGCGAACACCGCCACAGCCGGTGCCAGGCACCGCGTCGCTTGCTTCGCGGCGGTTCGGCGCCCCGATAAACCCGCTCCCACAGGGCCTTTGTTCTTTGGGCCG
The DNA here is from genome assembly GCF_014268885.2 of Pseudomonas xantholysinigenes. Classification (NCBI taxonomy): domain Bacteria; kingdom Pseudomonadati; phylum Pseudomonadota; class Gammaproteobacteria; order Pseudomonadales; family Pseudomonadaceae; genus Pseudomonas; species Pseudomonas xantholysinigenes. The sequence continues at coordinate 696,107 of NZ_CP077095.1, forward strand.
CCGTGGTGCTGGGGTAAACTTGCCGCCTTCGCTGAACCCCCTGACGGTATTGCCATGAACTTCGCCCAACTCGGCCTGATCGAACCGCTGCTGCGCACCTTGCAGACGCTGGACTACACCACCCCCACCCCGGTCCAGGCCAAGGCCATCCCCGCCGTGCTCGCTGGCCGCGACCTGATGGCCGCGGCCCAGACCGGCACCGGCAAGACCGCCGGCTTCGCCCTGCCGGTATTGCAGCGCCTGGCCCTGGAAGGGGAGAAGGTGGCCAGCAACTCGATTCGCGCGCTGGTGCTGGTGCCGACCCGCGAGCTGGCCGAGCAGGTGCATGCCAATGTGCGCGAGTATGCCGAGAACCTGCCGCTGTCCACCTATGCGGTGTATGGCGGGGTCAGCATCAACCCGCAGATGATGCGCCTGCGTCGTGGTGTCGACCTGCTGGTGGCCACCCCGGGCCGCTTGCTTGACCTGTTCCGCCAGAACGCTATCAAGTTCGGCCAGGTACAGACCCTGGTGCTCGACGAAGCTGACCGCATGCTCGACCTGGGCTTCGCCGAGGAGCTGCAGGCGGTGTACGCCGCGCTGCCACGCAAGCGCCAGACCTTGCTGTTCTCCGCCACCTTCTCGGAGCAGATTCGCCTGCTCGCGGGCCTGGCCCTGAACGACCCGCTGAGTATCGAAGTCAGCCCGCGCAACACCACCGCCAGCACGGTCAAGCAGTGGCTGGTGCCTGTGGATAAAAAGCGCAAGGCCGACCTGTTCTGCCACCTGCTGCGCAAGCAGCGCTGGAAGCAGGTGCTGGTGTTCGCCAAGACCCGCAATGGCGTGGACCAATTGGTCGAACGCCTGCTGGCCGAGGGCGTGAATGCCGATGGCATCCACGGCGACCGCCCGCAAGCGACCCGCCAGCGGGCGCTGGACAGCTTCAAGGCCCGTGAGGTCCAGGTGCTGGTGGCCACCGATGTCGCCGCTCGTGGCCTGGATATCGACGACCTGCCGCTGGTGGTCAACCTCGACCTGCCGATTGTCGCCGAGGACTATGTGCACCGGATCGGCCGTACTGGCCGTGCCGGCAACAAGGGCGAGGCGATTTCGCTGGTGTGTGCGGACGAGGTGAACCTGCTGGCAGCGATCGAGACGCTGATTCGCCAGCAGTTGCCGCGCCATGAAGAACCGGACTTCATCCCCGATCACCGGGTGCCGCAGATCGATGCCAGTGGCCAGGTGGTGAAGAAACCGAAGAAGCCGAAAAAGCCCAAGGAGAACAGCGCCACGCGCGGCCTGGGGCGCTGGATGGACAGCGCCGAGTCGGGCGCGGCGGAGCCGGCGGTGAAGGCCGTGCGCAAGGTCCCGAGCTTCGGCGCCAAGCCGCGCAAGCGCAAACCCTGAAGCGCTTCGCCGGCAAGGCCGGCTCCTTTAGGAGCCAGCCTTGCCGGCGAATGGGGCTTCACGTGGAGCGCATCAGCCAATCCGCCGCCGCATGTCCCGCGCGCAACCCACTGGCAAAACACGCCGTCAGCAGATATCCCCCAGTCGGCGCCTCCCAGTCCAGCATCTCGCCGGCGCAGAACACCCCCGGCAAGCCCGCCAGCATCAACCCCTCGTCCAGCGCCTCGAAGCGCACGCCACCGGCGCTGCTGATCGCTTCGTCCAGCGGCCGGACACCCACCAGCGTGATCGGCAGGGCCTTGATCGCCGCCGCCAACCGCTGCGGCTCGGCGAAGGTCGCCGGATCGGTGAGTTCGCGCAATAGCGCGGCCTTGACGCCGTCGAGACCCAACTGGCCGTGCAGGTGCTTGGCCATCGAGCGCGAACCCCGGGGTTTGGCCAGGGCCTGGGCGATCTTGTCCACAGGCCGGTCCGGTAGCAGATCGAGCAGCAAGGTCGCCTGGCCGTCACGGTTGATCGCTTCGCGCAGTGGCGCCGACCAGGCATACACCAGGCTGCCTTCCACGCCCTGGGCGGTCAGGATGAACTCACCCTTGCGCGGCGCGGCGCTGGGCATGGCCAGGGCAATGTTCTTCAGCGGCGCGCCGGCGAACTTGCTCTTGAGCAGGTCGCTCCAACTCGCCACCTCGAAGCCGCAGTTGCTCGCCTGCAAGGGCGAGATATCCACACCCCGATCGGCCAGCAGCGCAACCCAGGCGCCGTCCGAACCCAGGCGCGCCCAACTGCCGCCACCCAAGGCCAGTACCACGGCGTCTGCGCGTACCTGCAACTCACCCTGTGGATAAGCGATCCGCAAGGCGCCATCGGCGCTCCAGCCCAGCCAGCGGTGGCGGGTGTGGATAACCACCCCGGCCTCGCGCAGGCGCTTGAGCCAGGCGCGCAGCAGGGGCGCGGCCTTCATGTCGCGGGGGAACACCCGGCCCGAGGTGCCGACGAAGGTCTCGATGCCCAGGCCATGGATCCACTGGCGCAGCGCTTGGGCATCGAAGCCGCGCAGCAGCGCATCGATCTCGCCCTGGCGTTCGGCGTAGCGTGTGACGAAGGCAGGGTAGGCTTCAGAATGGGTAATGTTCATGCCGCCGACCCCGGCCAGCAGGAACTTGCGGCCCACCGATGGCATGGCATCGAACACCTCGACCGCCACGCCACGTTGGGCCAGGGCCTCGGCGGCCATCAGGCCGGCGGGGCCGCCACCGATCACGGCGACGAGGGGGCGGGAGCGAGCTGTGGAATCGTTCATGGCGGGGCGGCAGGCTGTGGAAAAGAACGCGCATTCTACCCCAGCGCGGCCTGCCAGGGCACTGATCAAATAATGATCAACTCTTTGCAGGTCAGGCAGTTAAAGGGCTGGCGGGGCTTTCCCGCAGGTTATCCACAGGCGGTTCCACAGTCATTGTGAACAACCGATGACCCGCGCCGCGCTGTGATGGAGGATACCGTGACGTCGCGCCAGGGCGGCGCGGTCCTTGCTGTAGCCACCGCCGATCACCCCCACCACCGGGATATCGCGGCCCAGGCACTGGCGCAGCACATGCTCGTCGCGGGCAGCCAGGCCCGCATCGGTGAGGTGCAGGTAACCCAGGGCATCATCCTTGTGCACGTCGACCCCGGCGTCGTACAGCACCAGGTCAGGTTGGTACAGCGGCAGCAGGTAGTTCAGCGCATCCTCGACCACCTTGAGATAGGCCTGGTCGTCCATGCCGCGCGGCAAGGGAATATCCCAGTCGCTCTGGGCCTTGCGCGCCGGGAAGTTCTGCTCGCAGTGCAGCGACACGGTGATCGCCTCCGGGGTGTCGTGGAGGATGCGCGCGGTGCCGTCGCCCTGGTGCACGTCGCAGTCGAAGATCAGCACCCGTTGCACCCGTCCGGCCGCCAGCAGGTAATGACTGATCACCGCCAGGTCGTTGAAGATGCAGAACCCGGCGGGGTGATCGTAGTGGGCGTGGTGGGTGCCACCGGCCAGGTGGCAGGCGATGCCGTGTTGCAAGGCCTGCTCGGCGGCCAGCAGCGAGCCACCGACCGCGCGCACGGTGCGCCGGGCCAGGGCTTCGCTCCAGGGCAGGCCCAGGCGACGCTGGTCTTCGCGCGACAGTTCGCCGTTCATGTAGCGCTCGATGTAGCCGCGGTCGTGGGCCAGGGCGAGGATGTCATTGGGGCAGATCTGCGGGCGCAGCAGGGCCGCATCGGTGGTCAGGCCGCTGTCCACCAGGTGATCGCGCAGCAGGCGGAACTTGTCCATCGGGAAGCGATGGTCAGGGGGGAATTCAGGGCTGTAGTCGTCGTGGTAGATCAGCGGCAGGTGCATGGTGTCGGCGCGGTGGGGGCGAGTGCCGATCTTGCCAGCATTGCCGGCGCCGATGCCAATGCAATCGAGCGTGGCAGGAGCCGGCTTGCCGCCTGGTTCGGCGCAAGGCTGGCTCCAATGGGGGATGTGGGGTCAGCGGGTGGTGGACGCCAGCACGCGCTGCCAGTCCGGTTCGTTCATGCGCCCGAGGATCCGCGCCTTGCCGTTGCCATCCACCGAGACGAACAGCGCGCTGGCATAGCCGCTCTCGCGCTCGCCACCCGGTACATGCTGCTGGCGGGCGAAATGGTCGATGCAGCCGTTGTGGGTGATCAGCACCAGGTTGTGCCCGGGCCGCTTGCGCGCCATCGCCTCGGCGGGGAACTGGTGGTCGCAACGCGCCAGCCAGTCTTCGCCGGCGACCGCCTGGCCGAGGATGAAATGCGCGGTCTGGCGGGTGCGCAGCTTGGGGCTGCTGAGCAGGTCGCTGCCATCGAGGCCCAGTTGCTGCATGCCCTGGCCGACTCGCTGCGCGGCCAGGCGGCCGGCGACGGTGATGCCGCTGGGATCATCCAGGCACGGCCCGGGGGCCGCATCGCAACGCTCGGCGTGGCGGATCATCACGATCACTGCGCCGTCCTTCCAGTCTTGCAGCAGGCCGCTGTCGCTCAGTTGTTGCTCGTTGCCAAGGTTCACGATGTGAGTCCTCGTCGCTAGCCACGCCCCGCCACCGACGAGGGTCAGGAGCAGGCCAAAGGCGGCGCCGAGGGTCAGGGGCGAACGGCGGCGCCGGGGCCGGGCCAGGGTGGCCGGGTTGGGCAAGGTGTTGCTGGGATGCATGCGTCACTCCGATGGCATTGCGGCGTCGACGATGGCCGCGGTGTCTGCCGGGATTCTGCGCAGCAGGCTGTCGGAGGGCGGTGAAGCCGATGTGAAAAAAGCATCGGGTTGGGTGCGATCACCTGGATCGTCCTACGCTGTACACTGGCGCACTGCGATTCTGGAGCCAGCCGATGCCCCCCATCCTTGAACTGGAAAGCCCGCGCCTGGTGTTGCGCCAATGGCAGGACGACGACCTGCGCGAGTTCGCCGCGCTGTGCGCCGATCCGCAGGTGATGCGCTATTTCCCCGCGCCTATGAACCGGGTGGAGGCTGCCGCGCTGATCGGCCGCATCCGTGGCCACTTCAACGAATACGGCTTTGGCTTGTGGGCACTGGAGCGCAAGGATACCGGCGCCTTCATCGGCATGACCGGGCTGCTCAACGTCAGCTTCGACGCAGCGTTCGTCCCGGCCGTGGAGATCGGCTGGCGCCTGGCCCGGCGCCACTGGGGCCTGGGTTTTGCCAGCGAGGCGGCGTGGGCCTGCCTGCGCTGCGCCTTCGCCCAGTTGCAGCTGGACGAGGTGGTGTCGTTCACCAGTGAAAGCAACGTGCCTTCGCAGAAAGTCATGCAGGCCATCGGCATGGTCCAGGACCTGGACGGCAGCTTCGAGCATCCGCGCCTGGCGGTTGGCGATCCATTGCGTGCCCATGTGCTGTATCGCATCGACCGAGCGCGCTGGCAACAGAACCTGCGCGGTTGAATGCACGGGTATTCACTCGACGGGTTGAATGACAAACCTTGTATCATTTGCCGACATAACAGCACCGTGACGCCTTGCCAGGAGATGCCCATGAGCCATGTACTCGACGATCTGGTCGACTTGCTGAGCCTCGAGTCGATCGAGGAGAACCTGTTCCGTGGACGCAGCCAGGACCTGGGCTTTCGTCAGCTGTACGGCGGCCAGGTGCTCGGCCAGTCGTTGTCGGCCGCCAGCCAGACGGTCGAGGAAGCGCGTCACGTGCATTCGTTGCATGGCTACTTCCTGCGCCCGGGCGATGCCAGCATGCCGGTGGTCTACTCGGTGGACCGCGTGCGCGATGGCGGCAGCTTCAGCACCCGGCGAGTGACGGCGATCCAGAAGGGCCAGCCGATCTTCACCTGCAGTGCGTCGTTCCAGTACGACGAGGACGGCTTCGAGCACCAGGCGCAGATGCCCGAGGTGGTCGGCCCGGAGAACCTGCCCAGCGAGGTCGAGCTGGCCCGCACCCTGGCCGACAAGCTGCCTGAGCGCATCCGCGAGAAGGTGCTGTGCGCCAAACCGATCGAGATCCGCCCGGTTACCGAGCGTGACCCGTTCAATCCCAAACCCGGCGACCCGGTCAAGTATGCCTGGTTCCGCGCCGACGGCACGCTCCCGGATATCCCCGCGTTGCACAAGTACCTGCTGGCCTACGCCTCGGACTTCGGCCTGCTGACCACCGCGCTGCTGCCCCATGGCCGCTCGGTGTGGCAGAAGGATATGCAGATCGCCAGCCTCGACCACTCGCTGTGGTTCCACCGCGACCTGCGCGCCGATGACTGGCTGCTGTACGCCACCGACAGCCCCTGGGCCGGTAACGCCCGTGGCTTCTGCCGTGGCAGTATCTTCAACCGCGCTGGGCAACTGGTGGCCTCGTCGACCCAGGAAGGCCTGATCCGCCACCGCAAGGATTGGGCATGAGCCTGGCCGAAATCCGCCATTGGGTGTTCGACATGGACGGCACCCTGACCGTGGCGGCGCATGACTTCGCGGCCATTCGCGAGGCGCTGGGTATTCCGCCCGCGCACGACATCCTTACTCACCTGGCGGCGTTGCCGACGGACGAGGCGGCGGCCAAGCACGCCTGGCTGCTGGAGCACGAGCGCGACTTGGCGCTGGCCTCGCAGGCCGCTACAGGGGCGCTGGAGCTGGTGCGCGAGTTGGCCGCGCGTGGTTGCCGGTTGGCGATCCTCACTCGCAACGCCCGGGAGCTGGCCCATGTCACGCTGGAGGCCATCGGCCTGGCCGATTACTTCCCGGTCGAACAAATCCTCGGCCGTGACGAAGCCGCGCCCAAGCCTAGCCCGGATGGGTTGTTGCAGATTGCCCAGGCCTGGGGCGTGGCGCCGCAACAGATGGTCATGGTTGGCGACTATCGCTTCGACCTCGATTGCGGCCGCGCCGCCGGCACCCGCACGGTGTTGGTGAACCTGCCGGACAACCCCTGGCCGCAGTTGGTCGATTGGCATGCGGTGGATTGCCGGGCGTTGAGGGCGATGCTCGGCTGAGGGACGCATCGCTGCGTGATTGGCTAAGCTGCACTCCACACTTTTCCACGAGATGGAGACCCATCCCATGAGCAACAAGGCCATCTACGTCCAACCCGGCGGCGGCTACGACAAGGTCCAGGTCGGCACCTGCGAGGCCGCCGCGCCCAAGGCCGGTGAAATCACCGTGCGCCTGCACGCCAGTTCCCTCAATTACCATGACTTTGCCGTGGTCAGCGGCATGTGGGGGCCGAGCGAACGCCGTATCCCCATGGCCGACGGTGCCGGCGAGGTCATTGCGGTAGGGGCGGGCGTCAGCGAATTCCAGGTCGGCGACACGGTGGTCAGCACCTTCTTCCCCGACTGGCTCGACGGCCAGGCCCAGGTCGAAGGCTTCGCCAGCGTGCCGGGCGATGGTATCGACGGTTATGCCCGCGAGCAGGTGACGGCTCGCGCCACGTCCTTCACCCACGCGCCGAAGGGCTACAGCCATGCCGAGTCGGCGACCCTGACCACCGCCGGCCTCACCGCCTGGCGCGCGCTGATGAGCGATGACCACCTCAAACCGGGTGACAGCGTGCTGGTGCAGGGCACCGGCGGCGTGTCGATCTTCGCCTTGCAGTTCGCCAAGCTGGCGGGCGCCACGGTGATCGCCACTTCGTCCAGCGATGCCAAGCTCGAGCGCCTCAAGGCCCTTGGCGCGGACCACCTGATCAACTACAAGACCACGCCGGCATGGGGCGAGAAAGTGCGTGAGCTCACTGCTGGACGTGGCGTGGACCATGTGATCGAAGTTGGCGGGCCGGCCACCCTGGAGCAATCGATGATTGCCGCGCGTATCGGTGGGCATGTGTCGCTGATCGGTATTCTCACCGGCGTGGCCGGGCAGTTGCCGCTGGTCCAGGCGCTGGTGCGGCAGATCCGCCTGCAAGGGGTGCTGGTGGGCAGCCGCGCGCAACAGCAGGCGATGGTCCGGGCCATTGACGCCAATGGCTTGCGGCCGGTGGTGGACAAGCATTTTGAGCTGGAGCAGATCGTCGAGGCGTTCCGCTACCAGGAGAGCAACCGGCATTTCGGCAAGATCTGCCTGACCTGGTGATGCAGCAGATAGTTTGCGCAGATCCCTGTGGGGGTGGGTCTATCGGGGCGTTGAACCGCTGCGAATAAAACAACGCGGTGCCTGGCACCGGCTATGCCGGTGTTCGCGGCTGAAGCCGCTCCCACAGGGACCGCGCCGACCTCAGGGCATGCACCACACCTGTGGGAGCGGGTTTATCGGGGCGCCGAACCGCCGCGAAGCAAGCGACGCGGTGTCTGGCACCGGCTGTGCCAGTGTTCGCGGCTGAAGCCGCTCCCACAGCGACCGCGCCGACCTCAGGACATGCACCACACCTGTGGGAGCGGGTTTATCGGGGCGCCGAACCGCCGCGAAGCAAGCGACGCGGTGCCTGGCACCGTCTGCACCGGTGTTCGCGGCTGAAGCCGCTCCCACAGCGACCGCGCCGACCTCAGGACATGCACCACACCTGTGGGAGCGGGTTTACCCGCGAAGCAAGCGACGCGGTGCCTGGCACCGGCTGCACCGGTGTTCGCGGCTGAAGCCGCTCCCACAGCGACCGCGCCGACCTCACGGCATGCACCATACCTGTGGGAGCGGGCTTGCCCGCGAAGCAAGCGACGCGGTGCCTGGCACCGGCTGTGCCGGTGTTCGCGGCTGAAGCCGCTCCCACAGCGACCGCTCTAGCTTTAGCAGTTGAGCAAGACAGTTGCTCCCACAGGCACCGCGCTTGCCTCAGGTATGTGAGAGCAACGGGAACATCAGCGCTTGCCCTTCCAATGCGGTAGCCGTCGAACCCCAGACAAACAACGCATCGTCGTTATCCACAAGCCGCGTGGCGAACCCCTCGCCCTGCAACGGCGTGAACCCCAGCACTACCTCGCGGGTCTCGTCGCGGACCAACTCCCCGACAATCTCCAGCAACGCGACCGGCCGTGCGCAGTACACCTCGGCCAGCACCATCCGGCCTTGCTCGTGCTCCACCACCACATAGGCGTCATGCACCGTCGAATAGTGCAACGCCTCGCGGTACGGGCCCTGGCAATAGAACATGGTCTGCGACACATGCGGCTGCAGGCTCAAGCGTGCCTGTGGGCAACTGCTGGCGACCGTTGCCATGAACTGTCGACGTTGTTCGCTGTTATCGAGGTCAACCGGTTTGAAGGAGTTGGCGCAGGGTGGGGCCGACCACGGCAGGTAATGCTCGTGCTCGACCACCCGGCGAAAGCCGAACTTGGGGTACAGCTCCAGCACCGTGCTGTTGGCAAACAGGTACAGCAGGTCGCAGTGCTCGGCCCAGCGCGTCACTAATCGTTCCATCAGGTAGCGGCTGTAGCCGTTGCCTTGTGCATCGGGAACGGTCATCACCGTGCCGATCTGCACGGTGCGCAGGTGCTGGCCGTCGAAGCTGAAGTCGAGCCGATTGCTCGAGGCGTTGGCCAGCATCTTGCCCGCGCGCACCAGTGAGCAGGGTTGGTGGTCGTCCGGCCAGAAGCCGGCCTGGTACCAGGCCTCGAAATCGAAGCCGTAGGTCTGTTGGGTCAGGGCATTGAGTGCGCCGCGCAGATGCGGGTCGTCGCGGTAGTGCTCGACCAGGCGCAGGCTGGGGTCATCGAGAATGACGGTCATGGCATCCCTTGCTGTCGGTGTAGTGGCCTCAACGTTACCTGTCGCCTGTTTGAAAAACTGTAAGGCTTTGTGTGGTGAGCTTGCGCCGCGACCTGGTTTGACGCAAACGGACAAGCCGAACGCGACATCTGCCGCGATCAGGCATGGGGTGTCGTGATCGCGCACCTACGGGACGTTCTCGAACAATTTTCCCACCGCCCAGGGGGCTTAAATGAACCCCGAGTCCGCCGGTGCGTTGCTCTGTGAAAGCGTGAACAAGGTCAACAACAGCGCGTGAGCGACGTGTCATTGTTATTGTTTTTCAAGGAGATGCTGTTTCGCCTGCGCCTGCCCATCCCGTCCTTGTGTCCGCAAAAAGAGAACAATATCAATGAACACCGTGGGAACTGATGGCAACCTTGCACAAGGTTTCAAGCCACGTCATGTAACGATGCTGTCGATCGCCGGCATCATCGGCGCCGGCCTTTTCGTCGGCTCTGGCCACGCCATCGCGGCGGCCGGCCCCGCCACCATTCTTTCCTATTTCGTGGCCGGCACCCTGGTGGTGCTGGTGATGCGCATGCTCGGCGAAATGGCCGTGGCCCACCCCGACACTGGCTCGTTTTCCACCTACGCCGACCAGGCCATCGGCCGCTGGGCCGGCTACACCATCGGCTGGCTGTACTGGTGGTTCTGGGTGCTGGTGATCCCCATCGAGGCGTTGGCCGCCGGGCATGTGCTCAACGCCTGGTTCCCCCAGGTGGACAGCTGGATCTTCGCCCTGGGCTCGGTGCTGTTGCTGGCCTGCACCAACCTGTTCAGCGTGGCCAAGTACGGCGAGTTCGAGTTCTGGTTCGCCATTCTCAAGGTCACCGCGATCCTCGGTTTCATCGGCCTGGGCTTCGCCGCGCTGTTGGGTTGGCTGCCCACGCGCGAGGTCAGCGGCCTGAGCACCCTGATGGACGAGCACGGCGGCTTCGCGCCCAAGGGCTGGTCGGCGGTGGTGGGGGCGTTTATCACCGTGATGTTCAGCTTCATCGGCACCGAGGCGGTGACCATCGCCGCCTCCGAATCCAGCGACCCGGCACGCAACATCGCCAAGGCCACCCGCTCGGTGATCTGGCGCATCAGTACCTTCTATATCCTGTCGATCTTCGTGATCATCTCGGTGGTGCCGTGGAACGACCCGCAGTTGGCCGTGGTGGGCTCGTACCAGCGGGCGCTGGAAATCATGAACATCCCCAATGCCGCGCTGATGGTCGACTTCGTGGTGCTGATCGCGGTGACCAGCTGCATGAACTCGTCGATCTACATCGCCTCGCGGATGATGTACTCGCTGGCCAAGCGCGGCGATGCCCCGGCGATGCTCAAGGAAACCTCCAAGGTAGGCGTGCCGCGCGCGGCGGTGTTCGGCAGCACGCTGATCGGTGCGGCCATCGCCATCCTCAACTACTTCGCGCCCAAGGGGGTGTTCGAGTTCCTGCTGGCCAGTTCCGGCGCCATCGCCCTGCTGGTGTACCTGGTGATCGCCATCTCGCAACTGCGCATGCGTGGACGGCTGGAGCGCGAGAACACCAACCTGAAGTTTCGCATGTGGTTGTTCCCGTACCTGACCTGGGCGGTGATCCTGTTCATCAGCGGCGCCCTGGCCGTGATGATGTTCACCGAAGAGCACCGGGCCGAGGTGACCGCGACCCTGAGCCTGGCGATCGTGATTTCGTTCCTCGGTATCGTGACCACGCGCGGGCATGCGCGGGCGGTGGGCGCGCGGTCGATGGGCTGATGGCGTTGACCCAGCCGGGGTTGAGAGGTTTTACCCGGCGGAACCTGTTTCGCATGCGTCAGTTTTATGAGGTCTATCGTGGGCATGCGGAACTTGTGTCAGCACTGCTGACACAAGTTCCGTGGACCCAAAACCTGATCATCCTCAGCCAGTGCAAACTCCCCGAAGAGCGCGAGTTCTACTTGCGTATGGCCGCACAGGAGAAGTGCTCGAGCCGTGAGCTTGAGCGCCAACTCAAGGCCGCGCTGTTCGCGCGCAGCGTGACGCAACCGGCCAAGGCATCGGCCGCGCTGATCGCCGAGTACCAGACCCGCCTGCCGGACAAGGCCCTGTTGCAGGCCAGGCTGCAGGAGTTCTATGCCCTCGATGCACAGCGCTAAGGTTTGTTCGGGAATATCACCTCGGCCACCTTCGGGCTGGCGAACAGATGGCCGGCATCGTGCCCCGCCTCGGGGATGACGAACTGGCGATGCGCAACGGCGACCCCCCAGGTGCGTGACAGGAAACCTTCGTAACGCAGATAACCGAGCTGGCGCTCGAGCCGATTCGGCCCCTGGGCCTCGGCGGCGCAACTGTGGTCCATGACCTTGCTATCGGCGTGAGTGTCGCGTTCGCCCACCAGGTAGGTCACATTGCGCGATGCATAGCGACGGAACAACTGAACGGCATCCAAACGTTGGCTGGCGAGGTAGGCGGGAGGCTGTTCCAGGCCATAGCGATAGCGGTTGTAGCCTGGGCAGCGGTTGTCCGGTATTGGTGCAAATCCGGTGGCGGTTGGCCGTTTGGCGTCCAGGTACAGGTATGAGGATGGGCTGGAGATCACGTAGCGCACTGGCAGGCTGGTGAAATCCTTGCCCATCACGGCATAGCGTTGCATGAGCTGGGCGCCCGCCGAGTGGCCGATCAGCACGACGTCCTTGAGGTGTGGGAAGCGACGGCGATCGGCGAGGTAGGCGAGCAGATCGTCGAGTACGCTGAAGCTGGTGATGCCCCGGTGTCCGGCGCTCGACTCGTTGCCTTGCATCCAACGGTCCTTGGGCCACAGTGGCAGGTCGTTGCTGGCCTGAGGGTCGGTGGCTGTGAGGAAGTTGGGTGCCAGCAGCAAGGTGTTGCGCGGAGTGAGCCCGGCATTGGTCAGGAGTTGTTCACCGGTTTGGTAATAGTCTTCGGCGTTGCGGCGTACGCCGTGGATGATTACCACGGCATGTTCGGCGGGTTGTGCTTGGTGCAGGTCGGAGTTGGTGTAGGCGAGGAAGACGTAGGGGTGGGGCTGGCCCAGGTGTAGCAGTTGCGGTGTGGCGTGGGCGATGGTGCTTGGCAGGGCCAGGAGGGCGCAGATCATGGCGTTGCGGTAGGTGGGCATCCTGGGGGCTCCTTAATTGTCAGTCCAAGGACTTGTCCTCGCAGGGGCAGGATAGGCTGCGATGCAACCTCCGTGGAAGCTGCATTTCAGGTAGGAAGAAGACGCCAGTAAGGTGTCTTCTTTGGTTTGGGATTTGGTGTGCCGGGGTAATCTGAACTGGTGACGCAAGCTATTGATTTAAAGATATTTTATCGGTTGTGTTTTCTTTCTGGAATGCCAATTGGAATGCCGATAGGATTTGCTTGGTACCTTGGGGCGTCTTGATGGGGGTTAGAGCTAGCTTCCAGTTAGGTATACGCCAGCATCAGTCTCCATCCTCACCAGGTTCTCAATGATTTGAGCTCGCTTCAGACCCTGCGCCTTCGCTAGCGCATCAAGTTGGGAGATCACCGTTTTCGAGAGAATGACGTTTACCTGCTTCTTGTCGGCGGTACGCTCGTCAAATTGCTTACGACTCCATCGCCTTTTGATTTCTCGAAGTATAGCCGTCCGTTCGTGACGGCCTACATCCCCTTGGTCGAAGAACATCAGCAGCTCTTGGTAGTTGCTGATTGGCGTTTGCCTAGAGCGCGGCGACAGATGATTCTTTTTAAGCCACTCCCAGGCGCAGACACAGCGCTTTTCGCTCTCTTTCTTATCGGTGAACCATTCGAATTCACTGTCCTTCGCCTTGTGTCTGAGCCAGTCCCGGTGAAGCTGTTCGACCTCCGATGCCTTTTCGACAATATCGATATCCCAAAGGTCGATCATGCCGATGAGGCGATCTCTGCCGGTGAGGTGGACTAGGCCGCGAGGCAGGCGCAAGTCAGTCATTTTTTCGATCTCGCGGAACAGCCATCGATGCTGCCGTTCATCCTCTTCGATCCACTCCAGCTTTTTGTCCGAAAGCAGGAGTCGATCTTTCTCTTGGGGGATGAGGGACTGGAAGAACCTACGGCCTCTCAGGGCTCTGGCTATCTCGTCACGCATGGTTAGGCCGTTGCAGGTTCTGAGGTCAAGCCTCGCCTCTTTGCAATGGTAGAGGTGCAGCCACAGCCAGATGTCGTGGCGATGGTTTCGATGAGGTTCTTGGAGCAGTTCGCTCAGCCTGTCGGCATCTTTGGTACGCGCGTGATTGTCAGTCTTCACGTCATTTCAGTTCCGATCTAAGGGCATTTCTGGTTCGGATTTTCGTCCGATTCTACATCTATTCTAGATCGATTCTAGCTAGTTTGTTTATGAAATCTAGCCCGCCTCTATGACGATTCTAGAATCATATTTTCCGTGTAAAGCCCATTTCTACTGGGGTTCAGTAGGGTTTTTGACTGTTTTTTGAGCTTTATATAGTCGAATAGCCGCGAGGCAGGGCTATAGCCTAAGTCGGAGTTCGGGTACCAGAGAAAACTGTACGTATGCACATTCACTGGCTGTAGGTGAATGAGAGGAGCGCCAGCGGATCAGTTCTTCAGTGTTTTTTTACCGGCTCTGCCAATCCTCTGAACGAATACGAGGAGCCCCGTTCATGAGGATCATCCGTCTGAAAGAAGTCATCGACTCGACCGGCCTTGCTCGGTCGACCATCTACAAATACATCGGGGAGGGCACCTTCCCGAACCCCGTCTCGCTGGGGGACCGCTGCGTCGGTTGGGTCGACAGCGAGGTGCACGACTGGATCCTGGCTAGGATCGAGGAGCGTGACCTGGCAGAGGGTATTACGGTGCGCGGCACTGGCCACCTGAGTGTGGCCAGCTAGAACTGACCATAAACGCCATGACTTGCTACGGCTGGTCATGGCGTTTATGCCGTTTGGGAAGGTCCTGTGTTCTCAGCTAACTCTCCCAGGATGCAGTTCGGCAAATCTTTAGGTAGGCAGGGCAATGTTGCTCCCCGTTGTCAGGTCTGCCGGGAGGGTCGGTAATGAACTGGGCTGCTTCTAGTGATATAGATAGCTACTGACTATCAATGCCTAACCATTCAATAGCTATTGGCCCTCATCCAGGACGACATCTAATGCACAGTCAGGGATAGGTAATCGGTTAAAAAATACACAACACATGCCTGGTATGCACAACAACCAACCAGGTATCCATCCATGACCAATCGCAAGACTTACACCCACCTTTCCCAGTCCGACATTGCTCTTCAGATCGAGCGATTTGTCCAGACCATCGAAAATTCCGATTCACCGGCATTCCGCATCAAGCAAGCCCGCACAGGGTACGAACGCGTCCAAGAGACCAAGCTCTCTCGGTACCTCGATCACATCCAGCAGATGCTAGACCTATTCGAAGGCCGTATCGAATACAGCTACAGCGAGCACCTGCAAGCGTTCAGAGCTGCATGTCAGGACATAGGGTTGGAGCGCCACCCTGATGGCTCTGCCTGTCTGAATGAGGAGGGTACGGCCTACCTGGATCATCATCACAGCATGAACGTCTTGGTCGCCCGGATCCGTCAGTTGACTCATGAGCGCTGGTATCTCCGCAGGAAACATGACCTCCGCCACCAGGCCAAGGAGCAGGAAATCCAAGTCTGTGACTACGCCGATGCCTTATGTGAGCTCTACTCACGCATCACCATCATCAGGATCGACTTCCACTACCGTTCTGAGGCGCAGGCCAGGCTACGCGTCGAGCACGTGTTCGAAGACTTGGATGAGCTGATTGCCAAGCACAAGCGCAATACGATTTTTGACCACCTCATCGGCCAGATTTATTCGGTGGAGCAGGGCGACAGGAATGATGGTGGGGGCTACCACATCCACGCTGCCTACTTCTTCAACGGCAACGAGGTGCAGGGCGATGTCTACAAGGCCATCCAGCTCGGTGAGCTATGGGAAGACATCACGCATGGCCAGGGTTACGTGCACAGCTGTAACTACGACAAGGAGAAATACGGTGACGAGTGTGGTATCGGCCGCATCCTGAGGAGTGATCGAGCAATTCGGCGTCATGTCCACAAGGTGGTGAGGTATCTCGTCAAAGATGCTCAGCACCTGCGCTTGAGACCAGAGGGGGCTCGATGCCTGCGGACGGGTCAGGTGAAGCATTCTCGTCGAGGGGGGTGACAGGACGTGGCCTCCTGGATTCTTGCAACTAGAAGCTCAGTCCACCGAGCAGTGTAAGCAGAGGGGGCCAAAACTCTAGTCGTTTCGCCCGCTAGCCGGCTTGGCAACCAGTTCATAGAGCCGCAATTTGAGCTCGATGACGCCCATGCCAACTACGCCTCGGCCTGCAGAGCGGCATGCGCATCAGCCTTATCTGTACAGGTGGCGGCGATGTGGCAAAACGCCGATGTCCAAGGATTGCGCCCTGGCCAACTGAAAGCACATCTGGAGCTCAACAAGTAGGTTCTGGCTCGATTCGCTTCAGACGGTTAAAGTTCGTCATCTGCATTAATCGTATCCTTTTATGGCTATTAAGATTTCTCGCGTTCAGAACCCAAAAATCCGGTTAGTTAATAGCCTTTCTGTCGTCTCAAAATTAATCGAACGGAATCCCCGATGAACAATTCAGACACAGCGGCCAGCCACGTGCCCCGTGTTGGCATGCTCGCCACTGTCCGGAACCGCCGCGGTGTGATCTCCTCTGTAGAGCCCTTCAGTGACAGTAAGACCTCTGCGTTGCTGCACCTGGTTACCATCGAGTTCAGCGATGCCGATGGTGATGTAGAAGAATCGCTGCTATGGGAGCGTGAGCGCGGTCCGGTGGTATTGGAGCCGAATGCTCTGCCTAAAGTCGATCGCGAAGCCCCGATGCAGCAGGATGAGTTTCTGGCTCTGCAGCGTGCCGCTCGATGGAGCGCCCTTACTCCGTTCTTATCTGCAAGTGATCTACATGAGCGCTCGGAGCCAGTGCCTACTGCTCCGGTATATGGTGCGGTCAGCGTTGATGACTTCCAGCTCGTACCCCTAGCGCGGGCCATGCGCATGCCACGTGTGTCTCTACTGTTAGCCGATGATGTGGGTTTAGGGAAAACCGTCGAAGCCGGTCTGATTCTGGCTGAACTGATCCGCAAGCGTCGTATCCGCCGGGTGCTGATCATTACTCCTGCGGCTTTGCGTACCCAGTGGCAGCAGGAGATGGAGGAGAAGTTCTCCCTCGGTTTCGATATTGTCGACAAAGCCGCCACCCACAAGCTGCAGAAAGAGATGGGACTGGATGCAAACCCCTGGCGTGCACTGCCGCGCATCATCACGTCTTACCACTACTTGCGTCAGCCTGATGTGCTGGAGCAGTTCATCGCCAATTGTGAATCCATTAAGCAGCGGGGTGGTGCACAGCTGCCGTGGGATCTGCTGATTGTTGATGAAGCCCACAACCTGATGCCGTCCAACTTCGGCGAAGACAGCGATCTGGCCAAAATGCTGCGGATCTTGACGCCGTACTTTGAGCACCGCCTGTTTCTGACAGCCACACCGCACAACGGCCATACCCGCTGTTTCTCGGGTCTGCTGGAGCAACTAGACCCAGTTCGCTTCACTCAGACGCCGGACTTCACCGATAAAGAGCGTAAAATGATCGGCGATGTGCTGATCCGCCGTCTGAAAAGCGAGATCAACGATCAGGATCGCCATGCGGGCCGAGTGCCGCGTTTTGCCAAGCGCTACCTCGAACCGTTGCCGCTGTATATGTTCAAGCCGGAGCAGGAGCTGGCGGGTGCCGTTCGCAAGTTTTGCGCGCAGTTGAAAGGAATTATCCGCACCGCTCCCGAAGCACGCATGGTGCTCAATTTCGCCATTGAGATTTTGCGCAAGCGGTTGTTGTCGTGTCCGGTGGCCTTCGCCGACAGCTGGTTGCGCTTCAAGGAGGGCCTGGCTGCCAAAGAGGCGTTGCAGGCAACTGAAGTGGCTGCCGCCCGTCGTGCCAGTGAAGAAGATATCGACGATGATCAGGAGCGCGAGAGCCGCAGCCGCCATGCCGCGCAGCTCGTCGGCGCCTGGATGCACCCCTACGTGGATGCACTGCAGTCAGAGATTGACGCAATTGATGCCGCGCTGAAGTCTTTGGGGCTGGACAAGCAGCCCGTGGTTATGGCTAAGCCGAAATCGGATGCCCGGTTTGATCGCCTGCGCGAGCTGATCGGCAAGGAGCTGCGTAACGCTGAACAGTGGAAAAATGATGAGCGACTGATAATTTTCACCGAGTACAAAACCACGCTCGACTATTTGGTCAACCGCTTGAATGACGAGTATGGCGCTGAACCCGGCAGCATCTGCATGCTCTATGGCGGCATGCATGAGGACGAGCGCGAGTCGGTAAAGCGCGCCTTCAACGATCCAGATGCGCCGATACGAATTTTGGTCGCGACCGATGCAGCCTCTGAAGGTCTTAACCTGCAGCACACTGCCCGCTTGTTGATGCACTACGAGATTCCGTGGAACCCCTCGCGTCTAGAACAGCGTAACGGCCGTATCGACCGTCATGGTCAATCACGGGATGTCACCATCTTTCACTTCACCAGCGAAGATGACAGTGACCTACAGTTTGTCGCCCGCGTGCTGGGCAAGGTCAACGACATCCGCGAGGATCTAGGTTCGGTGGGTGAGGTGTTTGATGCCGCTTTTCAGCGTCGCATGATGGAGATGGACGAAGACCGCGATGTGTTGGGTGACCTGGACCTGCAGATAAGCAGTCGCAGAAGTGCAACCGAAGATGCTCAGGTTCACACAGAGGAAAGCGGCGAAGACGAAAAACAGCGGTTGCAACAGCTGCTAGACGATCTAGACCTTAATCCCGGTACCCTCAAAGACACACTCGGCGTTGCCATGGGTCTGGGCGCCTCGCGAGAAGTGCTGGATGGTCCTGATGCCCAGGGCCGCATGCGCTTGCGTACGCCGCTACCTATGCGCTGGCAGGCCGTGGTCGATGACACCCTGCGCTTGCCCTTGCAGAAAGGTATCAGCGGCGCCATGCCCTGGCTGGTGTTCGACAACCACTTCTTTATCCACAACATCAATGGTCGGCCGGTATTCCGGCCCTCCCCGGACACCGTGCTGCTGCACCTGGGCCATCCATTGCTGCGTCAGTCGCTCAATGCCTTTGCACGCTTGCGCTTTCCGGGCGGGCAGGCCGAATTTCAGCCGCCTAGCCGCTGGCTGGTAAGCCGAGGCCAGGTGCCGGCTGGCGCTGAAGCGCTGGTGCTGTTCACTGTGGAGGAAATGGCCGTTAACGATCTGCGCGAAACCTTCCACCACTGGACCCGCACTCTGGCACTGCCGGTGCAAAACAATGCTCTGGGTGAACCCTTGCCTTACAGCGGGCCGCACTTTGGTTTGCTTGGGCAGCAAAGTGCAGCCGATGTACCCGCCGCACGCGATCTATGGGACGAGGTAGAGGACAATATTAAAACCTTATTGGGCAGTTACCGAGCTGATTTGACTCAGATCCTTCGTACCCAACTCAAGAGTGCGTACGAGCAGGCGAGGGATCATGAAAAGGATGCATTCGAGCAGCGCATTCGTGAAGTTGCGGCCCTGCAAAAGGCACAGAGCATCGACAAGCTAAAACGAGAAATTGAGCAACAGCGGGTGGCTAGCATCCAGCAGCAACTATTTGATAACGCCGATGCACTGGCCGAAAAGCGTCTGCGTGATCTGGAGTACGAGCTCAAGCGCCGCCAGAACCAGTTTGGTGACCTGCAAGAGCGTCTGACCGAAGAGAAGCGTCGTATCCTTGAGCAGGTTCTGCCGCGCCGCTTTGCCCTGCGTGGCGAAGCTCAAGTCTTTCCGGTAACCATTGAAATTCGTTTCCCGGAGGTGGGTGTATGAGCCTTCATGCGGAAGGATGGGCGCAGCTCAAACATGGTGGCCTGCTGTTATCCCCGTCCAAGCTGGATGAGTTTTTCCCGGTAGCCGCACCTGTCATGAGGGAATTTGCGGCCGAAAAACTCCGTCGTGCCCTCACGGCGTTTGACGGCAGTAATGAAAGCCTGAGCAGCCTGCTGGATTACATCCTGCAGGATCTTTCCGGGCTGCCCGCAGATGAATGGCAAAAGGCTCAGGGCGTCGACAGTCGCTGGGCCGTACGTAGCTTTACCGGCGCCCAGATCAAACCCCGCCGTCTGTGGCTGGGGCCAAACGGTGAAACCCTGGCCGTGTTCGTGCCTGATGATGGCGGCTCGCGTCAGTTCGCCAGCCGCTTGGGGGTAGGGCGCTCACGGCAGTTGTTGGGACGCGTGGTCGAATGGCTGCGTCGTACCGGGCAGGCGCTGGCGCTGGTAACCAATGGCCGCCAATGGCGCCTGGTGCAAGCCGGTAGCGATCACGACGCCTGGTGCGAGTGGGATATCGACCTCTGGTTCAACGAAGGTCAACCCTCAGCCCAGACAGTGGCCTGGCGCACCCTGCTCAACCGCAACACTCTGCTGGCAGGGCAGGGCCAGAGTCTCCTGCTGCAAGCCATCAGCGGCTCCCGAAAGGGCCAGGCTGAGCTCTCCAACATACTGGGTGAGCGCGTGCGGCAGGGAGTGGAAGAGCTGATCACCGCTTCTCATATCGCCATCGAGCAGGCTCAACAGCAAGGGCAGGCGCACGATTACAAAGATCTATACGTCGCCGGCTCGCGCATTATCATGCGCTGCATCATTACCCTCTTTGCCGAAGCCCGCGGCCTAGTGCCGGTCGACAACCCTATTTATCAGCAGGCCTACAGCCTGGAAGGGTTGCGTCATCAAATGGACCGCCGCGCCGGTGGCCGAGGCAACGAACGCCTGAGCCAGGGCCGCAGCGCCTGGCCGCGCCTGATTGGCCTGTTCAACCTGATCCATGAAGGCTCCGCTCACGAACGCCTGACTGTTCCTCGTTATGGCGGTGCGCTATTCGAACCGGGAAATCCTGGCAGCGACGATGGCATTTCCCGTGCACTGGCGCTGCTGGAAAGCAGTCAGAATCTGGTCAGCGATCTGCAGGTGCACAAACTGCTGCGCCTGCTCACCCGCACCAAAATGAAGGTGCGACAGGGGCGCGGCAGCCGCTGGGTTGATGCGCCGGTAGATTTCTCTACTCTGTCTTCGGAATACATCGGCATTCTTTACGAAGGCCTGCTCGACTTCGAACTCAAACAGGCTGGCGACAATGACCCGGTGATCTTTCTCGCCGTAGGCAACCAGCCTGCCCTGACTTTGTCTCAGTTGGAGGCGATGGACGACAAAGCCATCAAGCAGCTGTTCGAAGCCCTGAAGAAAAAAGACAAGGCCGGGGATGACAGTGGTGACGAAGGTGACGGGGACGCGGAAGAAACCGCCGACAGCGAAGAAAGCGAAGAGAACGCCGACGAAGAAACCGAATCCGTCGAGGACGACAGCCAAGAAGGGATTGTCGCCAGCGACGACAGCGCAGAAGAGCTGATCCTTAGCGAAGAACATCTAGTCCGGGCCAATACCTGGCTGCAGCGTGCCGCGCAGATTGCCGGGCTGGTAAAAAAGCCCCGTGGCCGCAAAGCCAATGCCACCGGTGATGAAGAACAACAGGTACTGGAAAAGGCCGGCAAGCATCTGTGTGTTCGTATGGTCTCCCCCGGCCAGTTCTTCCTGGTGCGCTGGGGTGGTACCCGTAAGGGCGCCGGCACCTTCTACACCCGGCCCCAACTGGCCGCGCCCACCGTGCGCCGCACCCTGCAACCACTGGCTTATGAGGCCGTGCGCAGCGAAATCGATTCGCGCACCGGGCTGGACGCCGTAGTGGAGTGGGCACCGAAAAAGCCCGAGCAGATTCTGGCCCTGAAGGTGTGCGACCCGGCCATGGGCTCTGGCTCTTTCCTTGCGGGTGCCCTGCGTTACCTCACCGAAGCACTGACCCAGTCGCTGTTCCACCATAAGCTGATCGAGCGTAGCGAAGATGGCGGTGTGCCACGCATGGCTGACGGCAAGTTGGCCGAACTGCTCAGCGATGAGTTGACCAAACTCAATCCCAAAGATGATGGCTTTGAAGAGGCTCTACGCGCCCAGCTCAAGCGTCACATTGTGGAAAACTGCCTGTACGGCGTCGACCTTGACCCGCTAGCAGTGGAGCTGGGGCGTATGGCGCTCTGGGTGGAAACTATGGACCGCGATCTGCCCTTTGGCTTTCTTGATCACAAGCTCAAGGTCGGTAACGCCCTGGTGGGCACCTGGTTTGACAACTACCGCGACTACCCAGCCTTGGCCTGGGAGCGGGAAGGCGGCGACAAGGACTACCAAAAGAACAAACCGGACAACCTGATCAATCACGGGTACGAAGACGCCAAGGGCAAGCGCAAGGGTGACGTCTTTACCGATGCGATAAAGGCTCGCAGCAAGGCTGTACCCGAGCAACTGCAGGCGCTGCTGAGTGGCCAGATGACCCTGGAGGGCAATCTTGATGCCGGCAATGTCCACGACGAGCTGCTCAAGGTGTTCAAGAAGCTACATCGCCTGCCGGTACACGAGAGCGAAAAACGTGCCGAGGTCTACCGCAACGAGGTACTGAACAACCCGCACTACCATGCCCTGAAAGCGCGCATGGACCTATGGTGCGCACTGTGGTTCTGGCCCGGCGAGCAGATCGAGCTGGCACCGCTGCCGCGTGAGTTTGCCAACCCCAATGAGCATGCGTTGGCCATTGCCGGCGAAGTAGCCCGCCGCCAGCGCTTTTTCCACTGGGAGCTGGAGTTCCCGGATGTGTTCACCGCCACTCAGGACGGCTTTGATGCGTTGCTGGGAAACCCTCCATGGGAAATCCAGAAGCCCAACTCCAAGGAGTTTTTCTCCAACCACGACCCGCTCTACCGCGCCTATGGCAAGCAGGAGGCGCTGGTCAAGCAGCTGGAGTATTTCCGCGCCTGGCCGCAACTGGAGCACGACTGGATTGCTTACAACGCCAGCCTGAAAGGGATGTCCAACTGGGCGAAGTATGTGGGCAAGCCTTTTGGTGATCGCGTTACCGAAGACAAGAATGGTAAGAAGAAGCACGACCTGAACTTGGGCAGCGGCAGAAACAGCTTTGAAGCCTCGGCGGTCGTGCATAAAAAGTGGCTGCAACAGCGTAAGAAAAACAAGGGCTTCGCCGATACCGCACATCCTTTCCTGCATCAGGGCTCAGCTGACCTCAATACCTACAAGCTGTTTCTGGAGCTAAGTCATGCACTGCTGCGCGGGCAGGGGCGTCTGGGCATGATCGTGCCCAGCGGTATTTATACCGACAAGGGCACCACCGACCTGCGTGAGTTGTTCCTCAGTCAGTGCGACTGGCAGTGGCTGTTTGGCTTCGAGAACCGCGAAGGCATTTTCGATATTCACCGCTCTTTCAAATTTTGCCCGCTGATCGTGCAGAAGGGCGGGCAAACCGAGGCCATCTGTGCTGCCTTTATGCACCGCAACGTGGATGACTGGGAGCAGGCCGAGCGCCATGTGCTGGCCTATCCACGCGCGCGGGTGGAGGAATTCTCGCCGTACTCCAAGGCCATTCTGGAGATCCGCAGCGAGCAGGATCTGCGTGTGTTGCAGAAGATGTACGCCAACGGCGTGTTGCTGGGTGACCAAAGCGAGAACGGCTGGGGTATCAAGTACGCCACCGAATTCCACATGACCAACGATTCCAAGCTGTTCCCTCCGCGGCCCAAGTGGGAGGAGAAGGGCTATTACCCCGACGAGTACGGCCACTGGCTGAAAGGACCTTGGCGCGACTACTGCGGCTCGAAGCATATCCTGGAGCGCGACCCTGGGTTGGTGCTGTCGCGGGATGGGCGGCAGGGGATACCTGTTGAGGCGATTGAGGATGTGGCATTGCCAATTTACAACGCCAAGATCTTTGATCTTTGGGACTATTGTGTTTCTGGTTGGCTATCCGGAAAGGGACGTGGCGCGAAGTGGGAAAATATCGGTTTCCCGAAGGTGATGAGGCCCGAATACCTTATGGGTTTGGCTGACTGGATAGATACAGGTGCAGTCCGTAAAACAAGCCGCCTCTTGTTCAAAGATATCAGTACAGCCGTCCACAAACGTACGATGATGTCTGCTATTACACCAAATTTCCCGGCAGTTAATGCTTCGCCGGTGCTCTCGTGTAGTCGATTCGACGGGGAACTTGAGCTTCAATCAGTTCTTGGGTCTTTTGAATTTGACTATATTGCCAAGTTCAAAATTGGCTACCTTCATCTTAATTACTTCATCGTGGAAGAGTGTGCGCTGGCCAGACCGGAATCGATTGGTAGTGTGCAGCAGATCATCAAAAAAATCAGCGCGCAACTTTCATGCTGCTCGGAGAGCTTTTCGCCCGCTTGGATCGATGCCGTGCGTTCTGATACCGCAATGTCATGGAGAAGGCTGTGGGCGCTTACTCAGGCCGAGAGATTGAGGCTTAGAGTTATTCTTGATGCTCTTATTGCTCATTTGTATGGATTAGATGGCGATGAATTTTTTTGGATTTTAAAAGATACGGATTACCCTTTGGAGTTTTTGAGGGTAAAGGCAAATACGCAGGCTCTTGATCAAAAAAGGTTCTGGCGTATCGACAAAGACAAAGACCCCGAACTGCGCCATACCGTCCTGTCACTCGTCGCCTTCCAAGACCTCCAGGAAAAAGGCCTTGTTGCCTTCCTTGCCCAGAACGATGGTGAAGGCTGGATGATTCCCGAGGAATTGCGTCTGGCGGACTATGGTTTGGGCCATGACGAGCGCGCCCATTGCAACCAGCCGGTAGCTTCACGCCTGGGACCACGATTCTACGACTGGCAGTTGAAAGAAGATGTGGAGCGTTCCTGGCAGGAGTGCACCGCCCATGCCGAGTTGATCCGTCGCATTGTGCCGCTGCCGGAGTTGGAACAGTCCGACCGGCTCGCCGAAGCGCATGCGTCCCATAAAACAGAATCACCGCAGGGAGCACTGTTCTGATGTTGAACCCCATTACCTACACCGAAGACGTGGTCAGCGACTTTCTGCGCTACCAGCTCAGTACCTATGCCTTTGCTGACGAGAATCTGTATCGACAGATGCGTGAACTGCTCAACCTCGAGCACACCCGTAATACGCCGCTGATGAAAGGGCCATTTATCTCCCTGTCGCGGACCTTTATGAAAGGTGCGAGCCTTGATCAGTTGGTCAAGGACGACGTGTTGCACCCGCATATCCGCCAGTTGTCTCCCTATCCGGGGGCCTACCGGCACCAGGAAAAGGCTTTTCGCTCCATCAAGGCTGGCCGCACCACGCTGGTGGCCACCGGTACTGGGTCGGGTAAGACAGAGTGTTTCTTGCTGCCAATCATCAGCCGTTGCCTGCACTTGCGCGACGAGGGTGCCGAAGCGGGTGTGACGGCTGTGATCGTTTACCCCATGAACGCCCTAGCTGAAGATCAGCTGCAGCGAATGCGCGAGCTACTGGTCGGCACCGGTGTCACCTTCGGCATGTATGTGGGCAAAACCCCGCGTACCGAAGCCGACATCAATGGCGTGCGTCTGGCACCCGGCAGCACTGTGGTCGATTACCGCTGCAAGTTGCAGCAGATGCAGCTACAGAAAATGGACGTGGCTC
Organism: Pseudomonas xantholysinigenes; assembly: GCF_014268885.2. NCBI lineage: Bacteria > Pseudomonadati > Pseudomonadota > Gammaproteobacteria > Pseudomonadales > Pseudomonadaceae > Pseudomonas > Pseudomonas xantholysinigenes. Next base: position 721,219 of record NZ_CP077095.1, read on the forward strand.
TGCACCCGGCTGAGGAACGGGTGAGCCGTGAAGCCATGCGCACACCTGGCCAGCAGCCACGTATTCTGCTGACCAACGTCAAGCAGCTGGAGCTGCTGCTTACCCGGCAGCAGGACCTGGAATTGTTCGACAAGGCACTGCTGGAGTTCATGGTATTTGACGAGGCGCACACGTTCACCGGCGCTGGCGGCGCCGAAACCGCCTGCCTAATTCGCCGTTTGCGTGCCTATTGCGGCAAGGACGAAAACAGCACCACCTGTGTCGCCACCTCCGCCACCATTGCTGACCCGCACCGCGGTATTGAAGCCGGCCGCGAGTTTGCCAGTCGTTTCTTTGGCGTGGATGGCCAGGATGTCGAGCTGATCGGCGAAGCCTACGAAGAGGATATCTGGGGCGAGCCGCGCACTGTCAGCGCGCCCTTCAATGGCGATCAGGCCATGCAACTGAAAACCGTGCTGGAAATGCTCGGTACCCTGGACCGGACCGAGTTAGAGCCCGCTGACCTGCAGGCATTCCGCATCTGGTTCCAGACAACCAGCGGTATTCGCATGGCCGGTGACAACTGGCGTGAGGCCCTGAACCAGTGGCTCAGCCATAACGAGGTGGTGTTTCAAATCGCCGATGTGCTGCGCCGTCCGCGAGCCGTGGTTGCCTTGTTGGAAGAACTGAACGACAAACTGGGACGCCCCGTCACAGAAGAGGAAATCCTGATCTGGCTGGCCCTGGGAGCTGCGGCCCGGAATGGTGAGCGGCCGTTGCTGCGCCCGGTGGTACACGGCTTTGTGCGCGGTGTCAGCGGTGCAGTGGTGACCTTTGAAGAAGGGCAAGGGCAACTGGGGCGCCTGTGGCTGTCGGCTGAGGATGCACAGGCTGCGACTGAATGGCGTGATCCTGAACTGAAAACCTTTCCACTGTCGAGCTGTACGACCTGTGGCCAGCACTACTTCGAGCATGCGCTGGAGGATTTCGATTACACCGGTGATGCGCCTGGCGGTGGCTCCGCAGAGGGCACGAGTCGTGTATGGCGTGCCCTGGACATTCCGTTGGGGGGCGTACGTGCGGTTTCACTGGATCATCAGGTTGGCTCCGATGGTGAGGAGGAACCCTCGCGTACTGAGGTGCTCTTCGTCTGCCGTTATTGCGGCACCACGCATGACCGGCAGGCTCCTGAATGTGTTGGTTGTGGCCGCAACAAGACCCTTAAGGCATTGCACTTCGTACAGCAGAAAGAAGAACATATCGGCCGTCTGACCCGCTGTGTATCCTGCGGCGCCCATGGTCGCCGGGTTAGCGGCAGCTACCGTGAACCGGCCCGTCCAGTACGCGCGACGGGCGTAGCGGATGTGCATGTCCTGGCCCAGAGTATGATCCACCGTGCCGAGCGCAAGCGCCTCCTGGTGTTCGCAGACAACCGCCAGGATGCCGCTTTCCAGGCGGGCTGGATGCAGGATCGCTCCCGTCGTTATCGCCTCAGGGAATTGGTCTACAAAAAGCTACGCGAAGGCGCCGTCTCGGTCGGTGATCTGGTGTTGTGGCTGGACAAGTTTCTGGATGCAGATGATGAGTTGTCGCGGGCGTTGATCCCAGAGGTTTGGCGGGTCGAACCCAAATCGGAAACCAGCCTGGCGCATGCCGAGGAGCGCAAGTGGTTTTTGCGCGCGCAGGTGCTGCGTGAGTTGACCTTGGGCGCCCGCCAAAGCACCGGTCTGGAGCCGTTGGGGCGTTTGAAGATCCAGTATCTGGGGCTGGATGAAGCACTTCCGGTTATTCAGAAGTGGGCAAGGGCATTGGGCTGCTCACCAGCTGACTTGCGCGACGGAATTGCCTCGCTGTTGGATGCCGCCCGGTCACGGCGCATGCTGTTTGACCCTGTCACCCGCATGTTTTCCAAATTCTGGCTGGACGGTGAGAAGGAAGTACTGCGCGGTTATCTGCCTATCATGCGTGGCGTACCTGAAGGCTTGGTGTTTGTGCGCGATGGTCAGCACGACAAAGGGCGTATCAAGCAGTGGTTCAGCACTTACGACAGTTCCGCCAAACAGGCTGCTGTGAGTTGGGGAGTGGATCCCGATCACGTTCAGTCGTTTCTGGATGAAGTTTGGCGCCTCTGTACCGATGAACTGGAGTTGCTGACGCAGGTGCAGTTCAAGGGAGCCCGCGGCAAGAACTTGCCAGGCTGTCACGCCGCCACCCAAGTGCATGTAGATCACATGATGCTGGTGCCTGCGTCAGGCATGTATCGCTGCCAAACCTGCCGGCGCCTGCATGCCCGAGGTAACCCGGGTATGACCTGTATGGCCTGGCGTTGTAGTGGCAAGCTGGTATTCGAGGCCGAGAATCCAGACAACTACGACCTGCTGCTGCTGGATCAAGAGTTTTCTATGCTCCGTGCCCGCGAGCACTCTGCGCAGATTCCGGGGCCGGAGCGTGAACGCATCGAAAACGCTTTCAAGGGCGAGAGCGAGCGGATCAACACGCTTGTGTGTACGCCCACGCTTGAGATGGGCGTGAACATCGGTTCGCTGGATGCAGTTTTGATGCGCAACGTACCGCCCCTACCGGCCAATTACTGGCAGCGGGCTGGTCGTGCCGGGCGTCAGTTCCGCATGGCGCTGGATCTGACCTATGCACGCACAACCAGTCATGACCGAGCTTATTTCAATGAACCGCTGAAGATGCTCGAGGGGTTGGTGGAACCTCCCAGCTTCAACCTGCGCAACCCTGTCATGGTGGCGAAGCACGTGAATGCCACAGTACTGACCACGCTGCTGCAAATGCTGCGTAGTAACAGTCTGCCAGGACAACAGGTCACTGCGCTGCAGGAGGCCTTGTCTGCCTGCTTGCCACCTCAAATTAGACCCTATCTGTTTACCTCTGATGGCATGGTGAGGACTGAGCCTCTATCGGTTGAAGCACTGAGCCAGCAGATAGCTCAGCATGATGCAGCACTCTTGAATGCGGTGATTAAAGCCTTCCACCAAGGATGGCCGGCTAGTGACCGCGAGGTAGTAAGCCGTGGCCAGTTAGAGGTGCTCATTGGTAGTTTTGCTGAGCAGCTCCAGGGGGTAATCAATCGTCTATTCCAGCGCCTGCAGTGGGCGTTGGGGCAGTTGGAGCGGTTGCGTAAGGTGGCCGCTGGCAAGGGCACACTGGACGCCGATGAAGAGGCCTTGCGAGCCCGCTGCGAAAGGCTGGTAAAAAAACTAAAAGGCGAGGCCAAGCGCAATCGTAGCCAGGCAGAGGGTTTTGATGACACCAATACCTATGGCGTATTAGCGGCTGAAGGCTTTTTGCCGGGTTATGGATTGGATACCGGTGCGGTTACCTTGACCCATGTAGCGCCTCGTCACAGCAGTGACATTAGTGATTGGGAGTTACGCCGTAACACTGCGCTGGCTGTTCGCGAATATGTGCCTGGTAACCTGATTTACGCAAATGCTCACAAATTTGTGCCTCGTCACTTCCATCTAGTCCCGGAAGAGCCTTTGGTATTTGCTGTAGATGTGGCAAGTGAGTCAGTCCAGGAAACTGGCCCGAACACTAAGGCTGGCAGTGAAGCCAGCTCCATGTCGGTCACGCAAATTCCGGGTGTAGCGATATGCGATGTGGATGCCCCCCATCATTCCTATATTTCGGACGATGAAGACTATCGCTTTCAGATGGCGGTGGCAGTCTTTGCTCAAGATCAGGGGCGGCACTCCGGCGGTAAAGTCTATGAGTGGGGCAAAGCGCAGTTGCATCTGAAGCATGGCCTGCACATGCGTTTGGTGAATGTTGGCGCGGCTTCGCAAGTGCGATCCGGGGCGTTGCTGGGTTATCCGCTTTGTCTGGTGTGTGGTGCTAGCCGCTCGGCCATGAGCAGCCAGCAGGAGCTGGATAAGTTCAATGAGCATCATATCGAGCGCTGCGGCCGTCCCGTTCAGACCATCGCTTTCTACGCCGAGGTGGTAGCCGACGTACTAGTACTCCAGGACTGCCCCTCCCAGGAAACGGCCTACAGCGTCATGGAGTCGCTGCGTCAAGGAGCAGCCGACGTTATGGATATGGAGATATCCGATCTCCAGGTACAGGTGATAGGCAAACCGGGGAGTGAGTCGGTAGATGCGCTGCTGTATGACCCCATGCCGGGTGGCTCGGGCCTGCTGGAACAGTTGCTGGAGCACTGGCCGAATGTGGTGAGTGCGGCAAGGCGCTTGGTCGAGGAATGCCCGTCTGACTGTGAGTCGTCCTGTGTGGACTGTCTCCAGCATTTCCGCAACTCTTTCTATCATGACAAACTGAATCGCCATACTGCGCTTGAAGTCTTCAACGACTGGGGGAGCACCCTGAACTTTGCCCATGAGTTGGCGCCTGTTTTGCCGGATGAAACAATGACTCAGCAACCGGGTAATCCGCCTGAGCAACACCTAGTGGCAATGCTGAAGGCGGCAGGCATGGCTGCGTTTGAGACTGAGCGACCTATTGAGCTATCCGGTGGCATCACGACTCGTCCGGATGTGTATTTCCACGAGCCCAACGATCAGTACGAGGGCGTTTGCATCTATTTAGATGGCATGAGCGAGCACCTGCACGGCAATGCCCTAACAGCCGCCAAGGATCGTCAGATCCGTCTGGAATTACTGAACAAAGATTACGAGGTGATCGAAATCCAGTTCCAGGAGTTGTATGACAAGACTGTGATGCGTGAACACATGCGCCGCATTGCGCGAGCAGTGATCGGCAAGGCGAAGGCCAAGGAGTTGGCTGCTAGTGATGACTGGTTTGATTCTGCGAGCAGCTGAATGGTTGGTGTGGCTGTATCCCATGACAAGTATTGCCATTCAAGACCGTAAACTCGAATGAAGCAGGCTTTGTACCCTATCAGGGCTGCGTACCATTGGTTGGCCTGCAGGTCGCTGCTGGAGCCTAGAGTAAGGAGCAGGATGGACGACTTGAGCTGGCCGAACATGCTGAAGACTGGGTCGTGCTGCAGAAAAAATTGACGTCTCGATAGAGCGGGATGACAAAAGCAATTCACGTGACGGTCGCATGGGTAGCCTTGCTGCTACCCATGCGTTCCAAGGTTCCTATTGATGTGCTGACTTTGAATCTCTAGCCAGTCGGTTGAAAATCCAGCAGGCCAGCAGCACCACGATTAGCAGCGGTGGAAAGCGCACTATCAGAACCACCAGCAGTAATATTGCCAGGCAGCCAGCAAAAATGCCTGCAAACACGAGTACAGCGGTGAATGTGCGTAGCAGCACCTTCATATTGTCTCCTTACAAGTAGCCTTGTTCAGCCAGCGACACACAGCCGTCACTGCCAACGATGATGTGATCCAGCGTTCGCACACCTATCAGATTGAGTGCCTCTTTGAGCGTGTAGGTCAGTGAGCGATCAGCCTGGCTTGGCTCGGGGTTACCGGATGGATGGTTGTGAACCAAGATAACAGCTGCGGCATTGTGCTCTAGGGCGATTTTGACCACTTCCCGCGGATACACGCTGGCACTATCCAGAGTGCCTCTAAATAGCTCCTGAAAGCTGATTACTCGGTGTCTAGTATCGAGTAACAGCAATGCAAAGACTTCGTGCTCGTGATACTGCAGCAGTGTTTGCAGGTGGCTGAATACTTGCTTCGGATCAGTCAGCGCCCTGCCTTTAGATAGACGACTCATCGCCAGCTGCTGAGCCATCCGCAGGATGTCAGCTTCGGTGACCGGTGATTCCATAACGTAGGTGCCGGTCATCTCACCGGCTTTGAGCTTGTGATATTTCATGTGGGTAGTCCTGTACAAATTTGGGAGAATGCACTGGGGCGTTTGAGGAGGGCGTTACTGGGCCGAGTCCCCGCTGTTCTGCCTCGTGGCTTGTTTGGGGTAATGAGGGGCTGGCAGGTGCTGCCCGCTGGGCTTGGGGCTTTGCGGGGCTAGACTGATCTTCAATGGTGGGGAAGAACTCTTCGACGATGGCACTGGTGTCCTCTTGACTGTCTTCGAAGGCTCCATTGCGAAATCCCTCTAGGGCCGCGTCGTCCAAGGCACTCTAGTCAAAGCCCGCAGCTTGACGGGTCTCCTCCAGTTGTTTGGCCTCCAAGGCGTCTTCCAGGCCTAGGCCGCTTCGTACCGTGGGCTGTTTCTGAGTGAGCTGATTGCCTAGGCCGTGCCACGGGGTAGCGCCAGCGTAGGCAATAGTTTCGACGAGATGTGCCATGTGAGAGATTCCTTTGGGTACAAGCCGGCATAAAGCGCCGCGCGAGGCGCAGCACTGACCGGACGAATAAATGGAGGGAGATAGGGCTGATTAGGTTGGCAGATTGAAGCGGTGGCCGCAGAGCAAGCAGAGGTTGTGAGCCAGGACGTGGCGGTCGAGCGACTCGCCGAGCTGAGCGCCGAGCGCGCAGCCACCGACACCACCGGCCAGGCCGCCGAGGATGGCGCCCGACACGGAGCCAAGGGTGATGCCAACTGGCCCGGCGATAGCGCCAATGGCTGCGCCGGCCTGGCCGCCAGCTAGGGCAGCGCTGACGCCACGCGCAACACCGCCCAAGGTGCCGATGGCCGCGCCGACTTTCTTGGCGTGATGGAAATAAGCGACTTTGGGGGAATGACAGCAGGGGCACTGCAATGACATGGGGCGAACCTCCTTTGTGCTGATGTCATCGCGATAATGTATTGCTGAGATTTTTTCGAATCGAATGGCTGCTTTCAGCAGTGAAGCCAATGGAGTAACGGGCACAGACGGCCAAAAGCGGTCGGTGGACACCCTACTGGCGAAACGTTAGTCTATCGATAGTAATGTTCGACAACGGATCTTGTCGCCTATGTCGAGTTTCTCTTTAGGCTGTGGTGTTTGAAATAGGACCCTTGATGATTAACAAAGGCTTACGAAGCAAAAAATAAATTTGTATGACAGTCTGTCGCGATTGGATGCGAAATTGTGCATGAATACATTTATGCGCTAAGTCGAAGTTGAGTAATACGATAACGATTAATGGAGGTAGTGGTGTTAACTTGTAGTGGTCTATTTGAAATCTCCGTTTATAGGCTTGGAGAGTCAGATTATTATAATGAATTATCGGCGCATATCACCAATCTTAATGCTGGCAAGCAATACCCGCTAGGCGAAAACTATCTGAGGGCGGATTACGGCGGAGATTGGCGGTACAATGAAATTGTTGGGTTCTTACGATTTTATCGGTATGGCGCCAGTCAAGTACGGTGCGAATATTGGGAGACTGACGCGAAGAAGAAGGTTCGTACTCGTAAAAAGCGGTTCATCAAAACATCGGACAGATACTGCAATGAGCATTTCTCAATGGAATCTTCAAATTCAGAGCTGGCAGGGGTAATGAAAAGCGCAGTAGATCACTGCGAGGTTCGACTGACGAAGCGAGTTCTTGATAGGGTGCTTTTTGATAGAATGGTGGATTTTGTCGATTGGCGAACACTTCTGAGTCAAGCATAACAAATCAATAAACTGCGCGCCTTCGGTGTTGGAAGGCTTACACTGCGCTTTGCTTCATTCCGGCCGCCGGTTAGTCGACACAAAATTGGCGTTCTCGCTCTATGCATAACGAGGCTCGTACTTACAATAGCTCTTAATACTGCAATCGCTGCATCGAGGCGTCTTCAAGCAAATACCCTCAGGAATACCAAAAACCTCAGACTGCATTTGTCCATAGGCTACAAATACAATGTCAATGTATCGAATGGGATGCCCTGTTGCTTCGGCAAACTTCCTACCCTGCAGCACAGTCTTGAGAAGCTGGTCTTCGTTTTCCAGAAGTCCAAGCCGCTTGAAAATTCGGCACATAACTCGGTCCGGTTTGAGTACCGGAAGGCCAATGTCAGTCATGAAATGGTAAACAGTAACTCCACCTAAATAGACAAATGCTGCTTCGAGTGATTCTTTCAGCAGAAGAAGATTCTCGAACGATTCAGATGCGGTAAAATTATCTAGGTATTGCTTGAATGAGCCATGCTGAGCAACAAACTCTTGCACTCGCCTCGCGTTTTTAAGGCATCCACGAATTTTTCCCTCATGAGCAATCATCTCTGGGTCGGCAAGAATCCTCTGAACATCGTCTTCGGTGTATGCTGCCACAGTTTTCCAGTCTGGGAAGTGGCGTTTGATGATGTCGGTCTTGGCAGTCACCGTGGCAGCCCTAAACCCTGAATAAAACGCAACGAAAACTAAGATTAAGTAGTATTCATTGTCAGTACGTTTACGAGTGCCGTAAGTTTTGAATTTGTCGAGATTGGCGCGGATCTCGACCTCAGGTTTGTTTAGTGAGCCATATTTGACCAGGTGACTCTCAACGGTCTCAAAAATTTCTTTGTATGGGAATGGAGTAGAGCTCATAAATTTTTGACTTGGATTGATTCCTAAACAGCGATGGTAGCTTGGGCCGGCGGGCGTATTAGACAATTTTTAATTTCAGGTGATGGCCGACCCTATTTCCTCGTCCGAAGCTAGCAAAACGCTATCTTGGTGTCTATCGCCCGTTTCTTGCCTTATGTAGCCTACTGCGACCGGCTACTTTTGGGGCAGTATTTTTGATCAGCGTATCGAAACGACTTTTCTGTCCCGATTCTCCTGGATAGCTGACACCGACAGATTTCCCGTCGCTGCTTCCTTGATGTGCTCACTCCACCAGGCCATCATCGGGCGTCTCCGTTCGATGTAGTCCGCACGGTTGTAAGCGCTGCGAACCTCGTCCTTATCGACGTGGGCAAGCGCAACCTCGATCAATTCAGGATCCCAGCCATGCTCGTTGAGGATGGTGCTCGCCATAGAGCGCATCCCATGGCTTACCAGGCGCCCTTCGAAACCCATGCGTTTGAGCGCCATGTTGGCGGTTTGGCTATTGCAGTGGGTACGAGGGTTTCGGTCTGCGGGGAACACATACTCCCGATGTCCACTGTAGGGCTTGATCGCTTCGAGGAGTGCAAGAGCCTGCTCCGTGAGCGGGACAATGTGCGTGCGGCGCTTCTTCATGCGCTCCGCAGGGATCGTCCAGATCTTCTTCTCAATGTCGATATCTGTCCAGCGGGTGGTTGCTGCCTCGACTGGCCGGGTCATGGTGTGGAGCTGCCACTCGATAAGGCAGCGGGTTGTTCTTTTTATGCTGGCATTGGCGATTGCCACCATGAGCTCTTTCAGCTCATTGGGGGGGAGTGCCGCCATGTTTTTCTTTTTCGGTTTCTTGAAGACGGAGCGGATACCGCTGAGCGGGTTCGCGTGAATCAGTCCCGAGTTGACCCCGTAGGTCATGATCTCGTTGAGCCGCTGCGTCAGCCGCTTCACGGTTTCAAGGCTGCCCTTGGTTTCTAGTGGGCGGAGCAGGTTGATGACTTGCGGTGCGCTGATGGCTGAAATCGGTGTGGAGCTCAAGTCCGGGAATATGTGCAATGTCAGCGAGCGCCAGATGTCCTCAGCGTAAGCCGGCGTCACAGCATCCTTCTTCAGTTCATACCAGGACGTCGCTACATTCTGGAATGTGTGCTCAGTGGCAGCTTGTTTGGCTTGCAGCAGAGCATCCCGTTTCTCTTTAGGGTCGATACCGTGGGCAAGTGCCTCCCTCGCTTCAACGGAACCCTTGCGTGCTTGAGCTAACGAGACTTCGGGGAAGGTTCCCAGTCCCATGTTGATCCGCTTCTTCGTCACAGGGTGTCGATAATTGAAGTTCCACAGCTTAGAGCCATTGCTTCTCACTCGCATTTGTAGTCCGCCGCCATCAAATAGGACGTAATCCTTTTCAGCAGGCTTGGCAGATTTGACTTTGAGTTCAGAGAGGCGGGTAGCTTGTGCGCACATGGGCATTCCAGACTTGATTTTGGCATTCCAAAAATTAGCACCAACGGGCTTGGAATGCCATTTGGAATGCCAAAAGGTGTAGCTGCTCATGGATGTCCGTGGACGCCGGTGGCGTTGAAAGCCGCGTATTTACTGGCTTTCAGGCACAAAAAAAGACGTCCGTGGACGTCTTTAGATGTAAATTTGGTGGAGCCGGGGGGATTTGAACCCCCGTCCGCCAGTACTCCGCTGTCGGTACTACATGCTTAGCCGTGTCTACTGATTTAATCCGCAGCCGCCCGACGGGCAGGGTGCTTTGGATGAGTTGTGTAAGTTTTAGTCACTTCGCCCACAACGTGCTACGCGACGATCCTGTTCTGTATGACAATCAGTTCGGGTTTACAGGCATCCCCTAGTGATTGCTGGAGCCGAAGCTACCAGAAGCAACGGGTCAAGAGGGCCGCTTACGCAGCCAGCTTGTACTCCGCGCCGTAGTTTTCGTCATTGGCAACTATAAAAGTTGCAACAGTGGATTTACGAGTTCTGTTACCAACTCGGCATGCACCTAGAGTTTCGCTACCGGCGTCGAATCCTAATCGGCCCCACACTCAGCTCTAGCTGACCGTACCTTTCGGCACGTGAGACGCAGTATACGCCTTTGCGCGCGCGGCGTCGACAGGCGGGGCTTTTCAGGTGCCGCTGCCGCCTTTCTCGGTTTTCTCCAGGCGCTCCAGCACCTTGCTGGTGATGGCGATGCATTCCTTGGTGTCCCCGGAGGCCTGGGCGGCCTTGGCTTTGTCCACGTGTTCGGTGAGGGCCTTGTCCAGGCCTTCGGAGGTGGCGCCGGCGGTGGCCATGGCGTCGTCGATCTTTTGCAGGTTCAGGGCGCACAGGTCGTCGGCGGCGAACACAGGCGAGGCCAGCAGGGTCGCGGCCGCGAACAGGGCAGATAGCGCAGTGCCTTTCATGGGAGTCTCCTTGTGCAGGCCTCGGGAGGGTGGGCCTGAACGGTGGACGGCCGACGGTGGGGAGAGTTCAATCGGCGTGATGGGCAAGGGCGAAGCAGGGGCTGAACACTTATTCAGTGTCTTCACGAAAATAGCGTGACCGCTTGAAAAGCAGCCGTTGACCTACGAGCAAGCACAGGCTTGCCCACTGTCCGCCATGCAGATGCAGCACTTCCTGTTGGCCAAGCTGCGTGCAGGCGGTGATACCTGTGGCCGTAAGCACTAAGCAGAGTACGCATCTGATGGTGCTTGATTTGAAGGCCCAGTCGAGAAAGACGCCCACGATCATCAAGCAAGCGAGGAAATAGAGGTCGTTCATGGTGGCGTCAGAGTATGAGGAGTACGGAGGATGTTTGTGGGCCTATGCCACCGTTTACCCGGGCAAAGAGGAAAACCAGTACATCACTTGCATGAAACGTCGGTAGCCGGCTTCTGGCCAATTGGTTTGTTGCGGTTTTTGTCACGCCGCCGGCAATCAAACCGGCGGTGAGCCCCATAGGTCCCCCCACGAGTGTGCTCACTGCTTGTCCTATTGCTGTGCTGAACAGGTCTGAAATGTCGTGGCGCTGCTCGTTCAACCGATCACCTTGCAAACGACTGAGTGGCCGCGACACGGCAACCCGCATATGGCACGGCAACTTGCCGGGCAGCATCCTGTCGTAGAGCTCCGCCACTTTCTCGACAACCTGATAATGCCCTGTGCGCACGAACGGCAAGCTCAGGGTACGCAGGTGACAGCATTGCTCGGGCGCAATCACGAACTCGTTCACGTCGAAGACAACGCCGTGCGAGGTAATGACTTGATAGGTCTTGTCGACGTGCATGCGCGCTTCCCTTGCGAGGCTCCGTGGAGCCCGGAGCCGAGGCATCGAACGATGCCACTGGAGGGAGGGCGCGGCTATTCAGCCGGGGCTGAATGATCGGTACGAAACGTCTGGGGCGGTTCGCCGGCAAGCCGGCTCCTACAGTCTGCTGCGAGCAGGTAGGAGCCAGCCTTGCTGGTGAAGCAGTTGGCGCAGTGTCAGGCCATACGCGGTCGGGTCACCCGGTCCACCAGGTACACCAATCCGTGATAGTCGATGCCGCTGTGGCTCGACAGCCCGATCTCGCAGGTGCGGCTGGTGGAGATCCCTTCCTCGCAATACTGCACCGCGTCCTTGAGTGTGCGCAGCGAGTGGGCGTTGAGCTCTGGGGTGGTGAAGCCCTTGTCGCCGGCGAAGCCGCAGCAGTGGATGCCTTCGGGGATCACCACCTGCTTGCTGCAACGCCGCGCCAGGTCGATCAGCGCCTGGCTCTCGCCCAGGTGCTGGGTGCTGCAGGTTACGTGCACGGCCACCGGGGCGTCCTGGGGGGTGAACTCCAGTTTGTCGATCAGGTGGGTGCGGATGAAACGCACCGGGTCGTACAGGTCCAGTCGGGTTTCGCCCAGGTCCTGCACCAGGCGCAGGGTGCAGGGGCTGGTGTCGCAGTAGATCGGGTCGAGGCCGCCACGGCTGGCGTGCAGTAGGGCAGTGATCAGTTCCTGGCGCTTGTGCTCGGCCTGCTCGGGGTAGCCCTTGGAGGCGAATGGTTGGCCGCAGCACAGGCTGTCGGCGTTGTCGGGGAACACTACCTGGTAGCCGGCCTTTTCCAGCAGGGCACGGGTTTTGTCGAGCAGCGAGCTTTGCTCGCGGTCGGCGTAGGCGGGGCCCATCACCCGTGAAACACAGGCGGCCAGGTAGACGACCCGTGGGCGGGCATCGTGGCTCGCTGCGGGGAAGTCGATGGCGCGCAATGGCTGCGGCATGGCGGGCGTCCATTGCGGCAGGCGGCCTTTGCTGGCCTTGCTCAGGCTGGCGCTCAGGCGGCTCATGCGTGGCGCGCCGAGCAGCTTGCGCGCGCCGTTGGCGGCGGCGAGCGTCAGGCGCGCGCCGCGTAGGGTGGCGTGGAAATGCTCGGCCAGCCAGTCGGCGGCCTTGGCGTGGTCGGCAGACTGGGCGCGCAGCTTCTTCACCAGTTCACCGGTGTTGATGCCCACCGGGCAACGCTGGGCGCACAGGCCGGTGGCGGCGCAGGTGTCGATGCCCTGGTACTGGTAGGTGCGCAGCAGCTCGCGGGTATCGAGGCCGGCGCGCTTCTTGGCCTGGATATCGCGCCACATGACGATGCGCTGGCGCGGGCTGAGGGTGAGGCCTTTGGACGGGCACACCGGCTCGCAGAAGCCGCACTCGATGCACTTGTCGACGATCTCGTCGGCGGCGGGCAGCGGCTTGAGGTTCTTCAGGTGGATGTCCGGGTCTTCGCTCAGCACCACGTCGGGGTTGAGGATGCCGTTGGGGTCGAGCAGGCGCTTGAGCTGCCACATCAGCTGGTAGGCGTCCTTGCCCCATTCCAGCTCGACGAAGGGTGCCATGTTGCGCCCGGTGCCGTGTTCGGCCTTGAGCGAGCCGCCGAACTCCACCGCCACCAACTGCGCCACGTCGTCCATGAAGGCCTGGTAGCGCGCCACTTCTTCAGCGCTGTTGAAGCCCTGGGTGAAGACGAAGTGCAGGTTGCCTTCCAGGGCGTGGCCGAAAATGATCGCCTCGTCGTAGCGGTGCTTGTCGAACAGCTGGATCAGGCGGTTGACGCCCTCGGCCAGTTGCTCGATGGGGAAGGTGACGTCTTCGATGATCACGGTGGTGCCGGTCTGGCGCACGGCGCCGACGGCGGGGAAGGTGTCCTTGCGGATCTTCCACAGCTGGTTGTACACCGCCGGGTCTTCGCTGAAGGCGACTTTTTGCTCCAGCGGGAAGTCGGCGATGGATGCCATCACCTGCTCGAGCTGTTCGTGCAGCAGGCTCTGGCTGGCGGCGCGGGATTCGATCAGCAGGGCGCAGGCAGTGGCCGAGAGGCCTTTCACCCAGGCCGGCATGCCGGGCATGTCCTGCACCGAGCGTAGGCTGCGGCGGTCGAGCAGCTCGACGGCGGACACCGGCTGCGGCTTGAGCAGGGTCACCGCCCGGCAGCAGCTTTCCACGCTCGGGAACACCAGCAGGGCGCTGGCCTTGTGCGGGTGGTCGGGCACGGTGTCGTAGGTGACGGCGCTGATGAAGCCGAGGGTGCCTTCGGAACCGACCAGCAGGTGCTGGAGGATATCCAGCGGCTGGTCGTAGTCCACGAGGGCGTTGAGCGACAGACCGGTCGTGTTCTTCAATCGGTACTTGTGGCGGATGCGGTCGGCCAATTCGGTATTGGCGCGGGTTTCGCGGCCAAGGCGGGCAAGTTCGTCCAGCAGGCTGGCGTGGCTGTTTTCGAAGGCCGCGACACTGGCCGGGTCTTCGCTGTCCAGGCGGGTGCCGTCGGCCAGCACCAGGCGCAGGCCGGCCAGAGTGTGGTAGGTGTTCTGCGCGGTGCCGCAGCACATGCCGCTAGCGTTGTTGGCGACGATGCCGCCGATCTTGCAGGCGTTGATCGAGGCCGGGTCGGGGCCGATCTTGCGGCCATAGGGCGCCAGCCAGGCATTGGCCTGGGCGCCGATCACGCCGGGTTGCAGGCGGATCTGCTCGCCCTGGCTGCGAATCTCGCGGCCGTTCCAGTTGTCGCCGAGCACGATCAGCACCGAGTCGCTGATGGCCTGGCCGGACAGGCTGGTGCCGGCGGCGCGGAAGGTTACCGGTACGCGTTCGCGCTGGGCCAGTTGCAGCAGGCTGACCACTTCGTCTTCTGATTCGACGCGCACTACCAGCTTGGGGATCAGCCGGTAGAAGCTGGCGTCAGTGCCGAAGGCCAAGGTCGAGGTGGGGTCGTCGAAGCGGCGTTCGGCGGGGATCAGGCGCTCGGCATCACGCAGGAACGCGGCGGGCAGGCTCATGCAGTCTCCTCGCGGGGCCGCCGCGTCTGGCGCGCGGCGTGCCCCGGGTATTCAGGCGTTGGCGGGCGCTCAGGCGCCCAGTTCGCGGACCAGCGAGTCGCGGGTGATCTCGCTGATGGACTTGGCGCCGGTCAGCACCATGGCCACGCGCATTTCCTTCTCGAACAGCTCCAGCAGGTTCTTCACCCCGGCCTCGCCGTGGGTGGCCAGGGCATAGAGGAAGGCGCGGCCGATCAGCACGGTGTCGGCGCCCAGGGCGATCATGCGCACCACGTCGAGGCCGCTGCGGATGCCGGAGTCGGCGAGGATCTTGATATCGCCCTTCACCGCGTCGGCGATGGCCGGCAGGGCGCGGGCGCTGGACAGCACGCCGTCGAGCTGGCGGCCGCCGTGGTTGGAGACGACGATGCCGTCGGCGCCGAACTTGACCGCGTCGCGGGCGTCATCGGCGTCGAGGATGCCCTTGATGATCATCGGGCCGTCCCAGAATTCGCGGATCCACTCCAGGTCTTTCCAGGAGATGGACGGGTCGAAGTTGTTGCCCAGCCAGCCGATGTAGTCGGCAAGGCCGGTGGGGTTGCCACGGTATTTGGAGATGTTGCCCAGGTCGTGGGGGCGGCCCATCACACCGACGTCCCAGGCCCACTGCGGGTGGGTCATGGCTTGCAGCACACGGCGCAGCGGGCCGTTGGCGCCGCTCATGCCGGAGTGGGCGTCGCGGTAGCGGGCGCCGGGCACGGGCATGTCGACGGTGAATACCAGGGTCTTCACGCCGGCCGCTTTCGCCCGCTCCAAGGCGTTGCGCATGAAGCCGCGGTCTTTTAGGACATAGAGCTGGAACCACATCGGCCGGTCGATGGCCGGGGCCACCTCTTCGATCGGGCACACCGATACCGTCGACATCGTGAACGGAATGCCATGGGCCGCCGCCGCACGGGCCGCCTGCACTTCGCCACGGCGGGCGTACATGCCGGTGAGGCCAACCGGGGCCAGGGCCACGGGCATGCTCAGGGGTTCGTCGAACAGTCTGGTCTCGAGGCTGAGCTCGGACATGTTGTTCAGCACGCGCTGACGCAGGGCGATACCGGCCAGGTCGGAAACGTTGTGGCGCAGGGTGTGCTCGGCGTAGGCGCCGCCGTCGGCGTAGTGGAACAGGAACGGGGGCAGCTTGCGTTGGGCCGCGGCGCGATAGTCGGTAGAGGCGGAAATGATCATGGATTCTCGCAGCGTGGGTTGAGGGAGATGCCGGGCACCATGGCGCCCGGCCCCTTCACTTTAGTGATGAACCAGCATGCCGGTCAGCCAGTAGGCCTGAATCAAGGTGATCAGGCCGACGATGGTGGCGAAGAACAGGCTGTGCTTGACGGTGAAACGGAACAGGTCGGATTCCTTGCCGACCAGGCCGGTGGCGGCGCAGGCCACGGCGATCGACTGCGGCGAAATCATTTTGCCGGTCACGCCGCCGCTGGTGTTGGCGGCCACCAGCAGGGTGTCGTTGACCCCGATCTGGTGCGCGGTGGTGGCCTGCAGCGAGCTGAACAGGGCGTTGGACGAAGTGTCCGAGCCGGTCAGGAACACGCCCAGCCAGCCCAGGAACGGCGAGAAGAACGGGAACGCCGCACCGGTGCCGGCCAGCACCAGGGCCATGGTCGAGGACATGCCCGAGTAGTTGGTGACGAAGGCGAAGGCCAGCACCATGCCGATCGACAGGATCGGCCAGCGCAGCTCCCAGAAGGTCTCTTTCAAAGTGGTCAGACCAGTTTTGAAGTTGATTTTCAGCACCGCCATGGAAACCAGCGCCGAAAGGAAGATCGCGGTGCCGGTGGCGGAGATCGGATCGAGCTTGAACACCGCCGGCATGGCGGTCGGCGCAGTGACGATCGGCGCGGTCTTGATCACCAGCTGGTCGAGGTGCGGGATGGCGAAGTTGAACACGAAGTTGTACATCGCGCCGCCCGGGGCGAAGGCCGCCTTGAATGGCTTGAGCGTCCAGATGGTGACCAGCACGGTAAGGATCAGGAACGGCGACCAGGCCTTGAAGATTTCGCCGAAGCTGTACGGCGAAGGCTGGCTGCCGCTCGGTTGCACCACGGCGGCGCCGACACTGCCCTTGGCTTCGGCGAACGCGCGCTTGGGTTGCCAGACTTTCAGGAACAGGGTCAGGGCGATCAGGCTGGCCAGGGCCGAGGTGATGTCCGGCAGCTCCGGGCCGATGAAGTTGGAGGTGAAGTACTGGGTGACGGCGAAGCTTGCGCCTGCCACCAGCGCGGCGGGCCAGGTCTCTTTCACACCGCGCAGGCCATCCATCATGAACACCAGCCAGAACGGCACGAACAGCGACAGCAGCGGCAGTTGGCGGCCGGTCATGGCGCCGATGTGGAAGGCGTCGATGCCGGTCACCTGCCCGGCGACGATGATCGGGATGCCCAGGGCGCCGAAGGCCACCGGCGCGGTGTTGGCGATCAGGCACAGGCCCGCGGCGTACAGCGGGTTGAAGCCCAGGCCCACCAGCAGCGCGGCGGTAATTGCCACCGGGGCGCCGAAGCCGGCCGCGCCCTCGAGGAAGGCGCCGAAGCAGAAGCCGATCAGCAGCACTTGCAGGCGCTGGTCGTCGGTGATTGACAGCACCGAGCTGCGGATCACTTCGAACTGGCCGCTCTTGACCGTGAGTTTGTAGAGGAACACCGCCGCGACAATGATCCAGGCAATCGGCCACAGGCCGTAGAGGAAGCCGTAACCGGCGGCGGCCAGGGCCATGTCGACAGGCATCTGGAAGGCGAAGATGGCCACCAGGATCGACAGCGCGAGGGTAATGCTGCCGGCGACGTGGCCCTTGAGGCGGAACACGGCGAGGGCGAGGAAGAAGAACACGATGGGGATGACCGCCGCCAGTGCGGACAGGCCAAGACTACCAAGCGGGCTATAGAGTTGTTGCCAGGTTTGCATATGGGGTGGCCCCTAATTGTTGTTGGTCAGGCACTGGCATTGGATAATTGGTAAGACCAATTTACAATGGCTGGACGCTAGGTTAAGAGCGCCGTTGCGGGTGTGTCAATTTGTCCTGTGGAAAACTTTGCTCGGATGCCGATGAGCGGGCATCTGAGCGGCAGGGAAAATCGCCGCCTGATGGGTGTCGGCGTGGGCCGGATAGGCGCAGAATAGGCGCCCCCGGCTTCGCATCCCCGGGGTTCGTGGAGAGCATGTGATGGTTTTTGATCAGGTCCGCCAGCGGCGCCTGTCCGACGACATCGTCGATCGGTTGGAAGGGATGATTCTCGAGGGCACCCTCACCTCAGGCCAGCGCCTGCCGGCCGAGCGCGCCCTGGCCGAGCAGTTCGGCGTGTCCCGCCCGTCGCTGCGCGAGGCCATCCAGAAGCTGGTGGCCAAGGGGCTGCTGGTCAGTCGTCAGGGTGGCGGCAACTATGTCGCCGAGTCACTGGGCTCGACCTTCAGTGATCCGCTGCTCCAGTTGCTCGAGGGCAGCCCCGAGGCGCAACGCGACCTGCTGGAGTTTCGTCATACGCTGGAGGCGTCCTGCGCCTATTACGCCGCGCAGCGCGCCACCGAGCCTGATCGGCAGCGGTTGAAGACGGCGTTCGATGCCCTGCAGGACTGTTACAACCGCGTTGGCGAGGTCGACCGGGCAGAGGAGGGCGCCGCCGATGCGCGTTTCCACCTGGCCATTGCCGAGGCCAGCCATAACGCGGTGCTGCTGCACACCATCCGTGGGCTGTTCGACCTGCTCAAGCGCAACGTGGTGACCAATATCGGCGGTATGTACCAGCAGCGCACGGAAACGCGCGACATGCTGATCAGTCAGCATCGCGAGTTGTACCTGGCGATTGTCGAGGGGCGGGCGGACGATGCGCGGGAAGTGTCGAGCCGGCACATCCTGTATGTGCAGGAGGTGCTGCAGGAGGCACAACAGGAAGCTCGGCGGGTGGCGCGGGCGGAGCGGCGCAGCGGGCGCTGAGATGCGGCAGGCGCGGGTCTTGTGGGAGTAACTGTCTTGCGCAACTGCTAAAGCTAGCGCGGTCGCTGTGGGAGCGGCTTCAGCCGCGAACACCGTCACAGCCGGTGCCAGGCACCGCGTCGCTTGCTTCGCGGCGGTTCGGCGCCCCGATAAACCCGCTCCCACAGGTGTAGTGCATGCCCGAGGTCGGCGCGGTCGTTGTAGGAGCGGCCTTGTGTCGCGAAAAGGGCGCGCAGCGGCCTCGGGATTTTTGTACCACTCAAGATCGTCGGGGGCTGCTTCGCAGCCCTATCGCGACACGAGGCCGCTCCTACAGTGACCGAGCTGGGCGGGAATTACTCTTCCTTGCCCTTGTTGCGCATGGTGCGCTGCAGCTCGCGGTTGGAGTCGCGCTCGCGCACGGTATCGCGCTTGTCGAACTCCTTCTTGCCCTTGCCGAGCGCGATTTCGCACTTGATCAGGTGCTTGCTCCAGTACAGCGACATCGCCACGCAGGTGTAGCCCTTCTGCGCCACGGCCGCTTCCAGGCGCTCGAGCTCGCGCTTGTTCAGCAGCAGCTTGCGGGTGCGGATGGGGTCGGCGATGACGTGGGTGCTGGCGGTGGTCAGCGGGGTGATGTGGCTGCCGAACAGCCAGGCTTCGCCATCCTTGAGCAGCACGTAGCTGTCGGTCAGGTGCGCCTTGCCGGCCCGCAGGCTCTTTACTTCCCAACCGGACAGGACCAGCCCGGCCTCGAACTTGTGTTCGATGAAGTAATCGTGTCGCGCCTTCTTGTTCTGCGCGATGGTCCCGGTCGGATGTTTCTTTTGCTTAGCCATAGGGGCGGCATTATAGGCAGTCAGCGCGTGCTCGGCTATGGGGTTTAGGTGCGCTTGAGCCTGTTGTGTGAATCCCGGACAATGCAGGCCATGTTCCGCCGCGCGGAACCGTTTTCACGGCGCTGTCGAGCGCTGCCGCCCTGTTTGGAAGTGACGCCTGGATGACTACCCATATTCAACGCTCCGCCCTGCTGCCATACCCTGCCCAGGCGCTCTATGACCTGGTCAACGACGTGGCCAGTTATCCAGAGTTCCTGCCCTGGTGCTCGGCCTCGACGGTGATCGAGGCCAGTGACACGCACATGCGCGCGAAGCTCGAGGTGGCCAAGGGGGGCATGAGCCAGCAGTTCGTCACGCGTAATGTGCTGGTGCCGGGGCAGTCCATCGAGATGAACCTCGAAGAGGGGCCGTTCTCGCAGTTGCATGGTGTGTGGGTATTCAAGCCGCTGGGTGAGAAGGCCTGCAAGATCAGCCTGGACCTGTCGTTCGACTACGCCGGCGCCCTGGTGCGCGCGACACTGGGGCCGCTGTTCAATCAGGCCGCCAACACCATGGTCGATGCCTTCTGCCAGCGCGCCAAGCAGCTGTATGGCTGAGGCTTCAATCGCTATCGAGGTGGTCTATGCCACGGCCGAGCGCCAGTGGCTGCTGGCTTGCGAGGTGCCAGCGGGATCCTCGGTGAGCGACGCGTTACGCCTGTCGGGCCTGGTCGAGCAGGTGCCGGGGTTGGACCTGGCGTGCTGCCCGGTGGGCATCTTCGGCAAGGTGGTCAGTGATCCTGCGGCTCGACGGGTCGAGGCGGGAGATCGACTGGAGGTCTATCGGCCTTTGCAGGTCGATCCGCTGGAGGCGCGCAAGCGTCGTGCGGCCAAGGCCAGGGCGGCGCGCGAGGGTTGAGTTGATGCCGTACGACAGGCAATAAAAAGCCCGGACCTTGATCCGGGCTTTTTAGTCTCGCCGCGATTATTGCGGGGCGGTTTCCAGCGGTGCTGGCGTCGGTACCGGGGTGGTCTCGACGTTGTCGATTTCTTTTTGCAGGGTTTCTTCCAGCGAACCGGCCTTGGCAGGTTTTTCCTGGCTCGGTTGCTTGTTCGGGCTGACAGTGGTGTCGCTGCTGCCACCGAGGATTTCCTGGTCGCGGCTGACGCCCGGCATGAAGTCGCCGGACAGGTTGACCAGTTGGTCGCTGTCGTTGAAGAACACGCTCATGCGTTCTTGCTGACGCTCGCCGCCGCCAGGCTGCAAGCTGTACAGGTAGTCCCAGCGATTGGTGTGGAAGGTGTCCTGCAGTAGCGGATTGCCCATGATAAACCTTACTTGCCGGCGGGTCATTCCCGGGCGCAATTGGTCTATCATGTCCTGCGTGACGACATTGCCCTGCTGGATGTCGATTTTGTAAACCCCGGGAAACGAGCAACCGGCGAGTGCGAGCAGTCCCACTAGGGTGAGGCTGGTTAGCAAGAGCTTGGTGTTTTGCATCGGTGGGCGACTTCCACTATCTTGGCTGGACAACGTAAACCCCGATCATACCCGTATTAAGAGAAGCTGCGAAGCAGCATCGGCGAGAAAGCTGACCATGGTTGAAAATAGCGAATTGCGCAAAGCGGGCCTGAAGGTAACCCTGCCTCGGGTCAAGATTCTTCAGATGCTCGACTCCACCGAGCAGCGTCACATGAGTGCCGAGGATGTCTACAAGGCACTGATGGAGGCTGGTGAGGACGTCGGTCTGGCGACCGTGTATCGCGTCCTGACCCAGTTCGAAGCGGCGGGTCTGGTGGTTCGCCACAACTTCGACGGCGGTCACGCGGTCTTCGAGCTGGCGGACGGCGGCCACCACGACCATATGGTCAATGTGGATACCAGTGAAGTCATCGAATTCATGGACGCCGAGATCGAGCGGCGCCAGAAGGAGATCGTGGCCGAGCACGGCTTCGAGCTGGTGGACCACAATCTGGTCCTGTATGTGCGTAAGAAAAAGTAACGATTTAGATCGTTATTGATGGCAAAGGCGACCCTCGGGTCGCCTTTGTGCTTTCTGGGTCAGCGTACAAATTCCCTTGTAGGAGCGGCCTTGCGCCGCGAAAGGGGCGCGCAGCGGCCCCGGGATCTCTGCATGACTCAGAATCGCATGGGCTGCTACGCAGCCCTTTCGCGGCGCAAGGCCGCTCCTGCGGGGATCGACAGGATTAGGCTTTGCTGCTCACCACCATCTTGCGCGCATGGGCCAGCGATTCCTTGGTCAGGTCGATCCCGCCCAGCATCCGCGCCACTTCCTCGACCCGCTCGCGTTTGCCCAGGCTGGCGACGGCGGTATGGGTTGTGTCGCTGTTGCGCACCTTATGCACGAACAGGTGGTGATGCCCTTGTGCCGCCACCTGCGGCAGGTGGGTCACGGTCAGCACCTGGCCACGCTCGCCCAGGCGACGCAGCAACTGGCCGACAATCTCGGCGGTCGGGCCGCCGATGCCCACATCCACCTCATCGAAGACCAGGGTGGGGATGCGTGAGGTCTGGGCGGTGATCACCTGGATCGCCAGGCTGATGCGCGACAGCTCACCGCCCGAGGCAACCTTGGCCAGGCCCTTGAGCGGCTGGCCGGGGTTGGCGCTGACCAGCAGTTCGACCTGCTCCAGGCCATGGGGCGACAGGTCGCCGGCTTCGAACGGCGTGAGTTCGATGCAGAAGCGCCCGCCGGGCATGCCCAGGCGTTGGATCTCCTGCTCCACGGCCGTGGCCAGTTGCTTGGCCGCCTGCTGGCGCAGGGCGCTGAGCTCGCTGGCCTTCTCTTTATAGTGCTGGGCGAAGGCGGCCAGTTCTTCGCCCAGGCGTTCAATGGACTCGTCGCTGGCGTTCAGGCCCTCCAGCTCCTCCATCAGGCGCTGCTGCAGGTGCGGCAGCTCGGTCGGGTGCACGCGGTGCTTGCGGGCGAGGGTATAGATAGTGTCGAGGCGCTCCTCGAGGTCCTGCAGGCGCATCGGGTCGGCGTCGAAGTGGTCGAGGAAGCGGTTTAGCTCACCCACGGCCTCTTCAATCTGGATTTGCGCGCTGGCGATCAGGTTCACCGCCTCGCCGAGCGCCTTGGGCGCGTTGGTCACGGCCGTGAGGCGGTTGAGGCTGACGGTCAGGGCGCTGAGCACATTGCCCGAGTCGCTTTCGCTGCACTGGTCGATGACCTGGCGGCAGATGCCGAATAGCGCCTCGGCATTGGTCAGGTTCTTGTGCTCCTGTTCCAGCTGTTCCAGCTCGTGCTCGCCCAGGCCCAGGTTGTCCAGCTCTTCGAGCTGGTAACTGAGTAGCTGATGGCGTGCGCGCTGTTCGTCACCCGAGTTGTTCAGGCGCTCCAGCTCCTGGCGCGTCTGGTTCCAGCGCTTGGCGGCCAGTTGCACCTGGCGGGCCAGGTCGATGGCGCCAGCGTATTCGTCCACCAGGCGGCGGTGGGTGTCGGTCTTGAGCAGTGACTGGTGTTCATGCTGGCTATGGATGTCGATCAGCAGTTCGCCCAGTGCCTTGAGGTCGCCGAGCGGGCAGGGCGTGCCATTGATGTAGCCGCGGCTGCGGCCTTCGGCGGTGATGACCCGGCGCAGGATGCACGGGCCGTCGCTTTCCAGGTCGCGCTCGGCCAGCCAGGCATGGGCCTCGGGGATGTCGACCAGGTCGAAGGTGGCGAGGATGTCGGCCTTGTCGGTGCCCGGGCGCACCACGCCGCTGTCGGCGCGATCACCCAGGGCCAGGCCCAGGGCGTCGAGCATGATCGACTTGCCGGCCCCGGTCTCGCCGGTGATCACGGACATGCCGCGGGCAATCTCGAGGTCGAGGTGTTCGACGATGGCGTAGTTTTGGATGGACAGGTGCACCAGCATGGGGCGGCTCCCGAAGGGTCGTGTCTGGATATTTATACAGTGCTTTTTGTGGGTCTGCCAATAGCTGTCCGATGAATGCGGAAAAGCACCTTGCCCCTTGAAGCCGAATTTTCCGACCCCATATAGCCCGCAAGACAAGGCGAGCCCGGCTCGCACAACAGAAATTGCGAAGGAGAAACCCGATGGCTGACGAACAGCTGGATGAGAAGAACCTGAATACCGAAGAAGCCGGTGCCGCGACCGCCGACGCTCGCGTTCTGGAGCTCGAGGAGCAGCTGGCCGCCGCCAAGGACCAATCCCTGCGCGCCGCCGCCGACCTGCAGAACATCCGCCGCCGTGCCGAGCAGGATGTCGAGAAGGCGCACAAGTTCGCCCTGGAGAAGTTCTCCACCGACCTGCTGCCGGTGATCGACAGCCTGGAACTGGCCCTGGCGCATTCCAGCGCCGAAGACGAGAACGTCAAGAAGATCCGCGAGGGCGTCGAGCTGACCCTGAAGATGTTCCAGGACACCCTCAAGCGCTACAACCTCGAAGCCGTCGATCCGCTCGGCCAGCCGTTCAACGCCGAGCACCACCAGGCGATGGCCATGCAGGAAAGCGACAGCGCCGAGCCGAACAGCGTGCTGAACGTATTCCAGAAAGGCTACCTGCTCAACGGCCGCCTGCTGCGCCCCGCCATGGTGGTGGTCAGCAAGGCCCCGAGCGCGCCGCAGCCTTCGATCAACGAAAAGGCTTGAAATCCGTCGGGACACCCCCATCTAGGTGTCAAGCCTTCAAGTATTACTGCAGTTGGCCAAAGTAGTCGCTGCCACCAAATTCAAGTTTCGGGAGAATCATCATGGGTAAAATCATCGGTATCGACCTGGGGACCACCAACTCCTGCGTCTCCGTGCTGGAAAACGGCACTGCCAAAGTCATCGAGAACGCCGAAGGCGCGCGTACCACGCCTTCGATCATTGCCTACGCCAACGACGGCGAAATCCTGGTCGGCCAGTCGGCCAAGCGCCAGGCGGTCACCAACCCGCACAACACCCTGTTCGCGGTGAAGCGTCTGATCGGTCGTCGTTTCGAAGAAGATGTCGTGCAGAAAGACATCAAGCTGGTGCCTTACAAGATCGTCAAGGCCAGCAACGGTGACGCCTGGGTCGAAGCTTCCGGCAAGGAAATGGCTCCGCCGCAGATCAGCGCCGAAGTCCTGAAGAAAATGAAGAAGACCGCCGAAGACTACCTCGGCGAGCCGGTTACCGAAGCGGTCATCACCGTGCCGGCCTACTTCAACGACAGCCAGCGTCAAGCCACCAAAGACGCCGGCCGCATCGCTGGCCTGGACGTAAAACGCATCATCAACGAACCGACCGCCGCTGCGCTGGCGTACGGCATGGACAAGGCTAAGGGCGACCACACTGTCATCGTCTATGACCTCGGTGGTGGTACCTTCGACGTTTCGGTCATCGAAATCGCCGAAGTCGACGGTGAGCACCAGTTCGAAGTACTGGCCACCAACGGCGACACCTTCCTGGGTGGCGAAGACTTCGACATGCGCCTGATCGACTACCTCGTCGACGAGTTCAAGAAAGAGTCCGGCATGGATCTGAAGAACGATCCGCTGGCCCTGCAGCGCCTGAAAGAAGCCGCTGAAAAGGCCAAGATCGAGCTGTCCTCGGCGCAGTCGACCGACGTCAACCTGCCGTACATCACTGCAGATGCCACAGGTCCCAAGCACCTGAACGTGAAGATCTCCCGCGCCAAGCTGGAGTCGCTGGTCGAAGACCTGGTCAACCGTACCATCGAGCCTTGCCGCATCGCCCTGAAGGACGCCGGCATCGACGCCAGCAAGATCGACGACGTGATCCTGGTCGGTGGCCAGACCCGTATGCCGATGGTGCAGAAAGCCGTTGCCGACTTCTTCGGTAAAGAAGCGCGCAAGGACGTCAACCCGGACGAAGCCGTCGCCATGGGCGCAGCCATCCAGGGCGCCGTTCTGGCGGGTGACGTGAAGGACGTGCTGCTGCTGGACGTCAGCCCGCTGACCCTGGGTATCGAAACCATGGGCGGCGTGATGACCGCGCTGATCGAGAAGAACACCACCATCCCGACCAAGAA
The DNA here is from genome assembly GCF_014268885.2 of Pseudomonas xantholysinigenes. Lineage (NCBI taxonomy): Bacteria > Pseudomonadati > Pseudomonadota > Gammaproteobacteria > Pseudomonadales > Pseudomonadaceae > Pseudomonas > Pseudomonas xantholysinigenes. The sequence goes on from NZ_CP077095.1 coordinate 746,586, forward strand.
GTCGCAGGTGTTCTCGACCGCCGACGACAATCAGGGCGCTGTGACCATTCATGTGCTGCAGGGCGAGCGCAAGCAAGCTTCGCAGAACAAGTCGCTGGGCAAGTTCGACCTGGCTGACATTCCGCCGGCTCCGCGCGGTGTGCCACAGATCGAAGTGACCTTCGACATCGACGCCAACGGCATCCTGCACGTCGGCGCGAAAGACAAGGCCACCGGCAAGGCGCAGTCGATCGTGATCAAGGCCAACTCTGGCCTGTCCGACGAAGAAATCGAGAAAATGGTGCGTGACGCCGAGGCCAACGCCGAGGAAGACCGCAAGTTCGAAGAACTGGCTGCTGCCCGTAACCAGGGTGATGCGCTGGTCCACTCGACCCGCAAGATGGTCACTGAAGCAGGTGACAAGGTCACCGCTGAAGAGAAGACCGCCATTGAAGCGGCCGTGGTTGCCCTGGAAGCCGCCGTCAAAGGCGACGACAAGGCCGCCATCGACGCCAAGGTCGAGGAGCTGTCCAAGGTATCCGCGCCTGTCGCGCAGAAGATGTACGCCGAGCAGCAGGCCGAACAGCCACAGGGCGGCGCCCAGCAGGCCGAGCCGGAAGCCAAGCACGATGACGTGGTTGACGCCGAGTTCGAAGAAGTGAAAGACAACAACAAGCAGTAATTCCTGCATGTTGTCGGCCGGTTCACCGCCGTTTGGCGGTGAGCTGGTAGAGTGTCGCCGCGCGGGGGCTTGCTCCCGCGTTGGCGTGTCTGGAACACGAGAATTATTTACAGCATCTGTCTGGGCGCATTCGCGTATGGCGGCAGGTGCTGACGGCATGGCGCACTGACGCGCCGAGGTATGCCGAACGCCCCCAAAGAGTGCAAATGACCTATGGCAAAGCGTGATTTTTATGAGGTCCTGGGTGTCGAGCGTGGCGCCAGCGAAGGTGATCTCAAGAAGGCCTACCGCCGCCTGGCGATGAAGTATCACCCGGACCGCAATCCGGGCGACAAGGAGTCGGAAGACCTGTTCAAGGAGGCCAACGAGGCCTACGAGGTGCTGTCTGACGCCAGCAAGCGCTCGGCCTACGACCAGTACGGCCACGCCGGTGTCGACCCGAACATGGGTGGCGGCGGTGCCGGCTTTGGCGGTGCCAACTTCTCCGACATCTTTGGCGATGTCTTCAGTGACTTCTTCGGTGGCGGCCGCGGCGGCGGTCGTGGTGGCGCCCAGCGCGGCAGCGACCTGCGCTACACCCTCGAGCTCAACCTCGAAGAGGCGGTGCGCGGCACCACGGTCAACATCCGCGTGCCCACGCTGGTCAACTGCAAGCCGTGCGACGGCTCCGGCGCCAAGAAGGGCTCGACCCCGTCGACCTGCCCGACCTGTGGCGGCATCGGCCAGGTGCGTATGCAGCAGGGCTTCTTCGCCGTGCAGCAGACCTGTCCGCGTTGCCATGGCCAGGGCAAGATCATCACCGACCCTTGCACCTCGTGCCACGGCGAAGGCCGCGTCGAGGAGTACAAGACCCTGTCGGTCAAGGTGCCGGCCGGCGTCGATACCGGCGATCGCATCCGCCTGTCCGGCGAGGGCGAGGCGGGCACCCATGGTGGCCCGACCGGCGACCTGTATGTGGTGGTCAATGTGCGCGAGCACCCGATCTTCCAGCGTGACGGCAAGCACCTGTATTGCGAGGTGCCGATCAGCTATACCGACGCGGCCCTGGGCGGCGAGCTGGAAGTGCCGACCCTCGATGGCCGGGTGAAGCTGAAGATCCCTGAAGGCACCCAGACCGGCAAGCAGTTCCGTCTGCGTGGCAAGGGCGTGGCGCCGGTGCGTGGTGGCGCGGCGGGCGACCTGTTGTGCCGTGTGGCGGTGGAAACCCCGGTCAACCTCAGCCGTCGTCAGCGTGAGCTGCTCGAAGAGCTGCGCGACTCCCTTGAGGGCGACAGCTCTCACTCGCCCAAGGCCAGTGGCTGGTTCGAAGGCGTGAAGCGCTTCTTCGGTGATCTCTGAGAAGGAACAGGCTATGCGACGTATTGCAGTGATGGGCGCCGCCGGGCGCATGGGCAAGGTGCTGATCGAGGCGGTGCAGCAGCAGGCGCCCAAGGCTGGCTTGACGGCGGCTATCCATCGCCCGGACAGCTCCCTGGTCGGCGCCGATGCTGGTGAGCTGGCGGGCCTGGGGCGCATCGGCGTGACGATCTGTGACGACCTGGCCAAGGTCGTCGATGAGTTCGATGTGCTGATCGACTTCACCCATCCGTCGGTGACCCTGAAAAACCTGGCGCTCTGCCGCAAGGCGGGCAAGGCCATGGTCATCGGCACCACCGGCTTCAGCGTGGAAGAGAAGGCGCTGCTGGTCGAGGCTGGCAAGGATATCCCGATCGTCTTCGCCGCCAACTTCAGCGTTGGCGTCAACCTCAGCCTCAAGCTGCTGGACATGGCGGCGCGCGTGCTGGGTGACGATGTCGATATCGAGATCATCGAGGCCCACCATCGGCACAAGGTCGATGCGCCGTCGGGTACCGCGCTGCGCATGGGTGAGGTGGTTGCCAATGCGCTGGGGCGTGACCTGCAGGAAGTGGCGGTATATGGCCGTGAAGGCCAGACGGGCGCCCGTGACCGCAAGACCATCGGCTTTGCCACTGTGCGTGCCGGTGATGTGGTCGGTGATCACACTGTGCTGTTCGCTGCCGAAGGCGAGCGCCTGGAGATCACCCACAAGGCCTCGAGCCGCATGACCTTCGCCAAGGGCGCGGTGCGCGCGGCGCTGTGGCTGGATGGGCGCGAGCCTGCGCTGTATGACATGCAGGATGTGCTCGAGCTGCGTTGAGCCGTTGGCGCGGTGTTGGTTTCTTCGCGGGTAAACCCGCTCCCACAGTGTTGGCGCGGTCCCTGTGGGAGCGGGTTTGCCCGCGAAGAGGCCGCCGCCGAAGCCGGCCTGTCGCAATCCTGCGTTTTAGAGGCACAATCGCGGTAGACCAAAAACGCATTTTTCTGTAAGCTACAGCTTTAGTGTGTCCACTAAAAGCGCGCAGACTAATTCAGCATAAAAGCGGGGTGACGTGTCCATACGTCATTCCGCTTTTTTGCAACCTGCGATCGCCCTTTCAGGCTTGATTTACGGGAGGTCTTCTTGACTAAGCCAGCCATACTCGCCCTTGCCGATGGCAGCATTTTTCGCGGTGAAGCCATTGGAGCCGACGGTCAGACCGTTGGTGAGGTCGTGTTCAATACAGCAATGACCGGCTACCAGGAAATCCTCACAGACCCTTCCTACGCCCAGCAAATCGTCACCCTGACTTACCCGCACATCGGCAACACCGGCACCACCCCAGAAGACGCCGAGTCCAATCGCGTCTGGTCCGCCGGCCTGGTCATCCGTGACCTTCCGTTGCTGGCCAGTAACTGGCGTAACACCCAGTCGCTGCCTGAATACCTGAAAGCCAACAACGTCGTGGCCATCGCTGGCATCGACACCCGTCGCCTGACCCGCATCCTGCGCGAAAAAGGCGCCCAGAACGGCTGCATCCTCGCCGGTGACAACATCACCGAAGAGCAGGCCATCGCCGCCGCCCGTGCCTTCCCGGGCCTCAAGGGCATGGACCTGGCCAAGGTCGTCTCCACCAAGGAGCGCTACGAGTGGCGCTCGAGCGTGTGGGAACTGAAGACCGACAGCCACCCGACCCTCGAAGCCGCCGACTTGCCGTACCACGTGGTCGCCTTCGACTACGGCGTCAAGCTGAACATCCTGCGCATGCTGGTTGCTCGCGGCTGCCGCGTGACCGTGGTGCCGGCCCAGACCCCGGCCAGCGAAGTGCTCGCGCTCAACCCTGATGGCGTGTTCCTGTCCAACGGCCCTGGCGATCCCGAGCCTTGCGACTACGCGATCCAGGCGATCAAGGAAATCCTCGAGACCGAGATCCCGGTGTTCGGCATCTGCCTCGGTCACCAGCTGCTGGCCCTGGCCTCCGGCGCCAAGACCGTGAAAATGGGCCATGGTCACCATGGTGCCAACCACCCGGTCCAGGACCTGGACACCGGCGTGGTCATGATCACCAGCCAGAACCACGGTTTCGCCGTTGACGAAGCCACCCTGCCGGGCAACGTGCGCGCCATCCACAAGTCGCTGTTCGACGGTACCCTGCAGGGCATCGAGCGCACCGACAAGAGCGCGTTCAGCTTCCAGGGCCACCCTGAAGCGAGCCCAGGCCCGACCGACGTCGCGCCACTGTTCGATCGTTTCATCGATGCCATGGCCAAGCGCCGCTGAGCATCCTGCATCAAGGCCCCGGGCTGGCTCGCGCCGCCCGGAAGCGCCTGACCCAGATTGTTCAAGACGGCTTGCCGACTGACCCGCGGATTTGAGTGACAACCATGCCAAAACGTACAGACATCAAAAGCATCCTGATTCTCGGCGCTGGCCCGATCGTGATCGGCCAGGCCTGCGAATTCGACTATTCCGGCGCCCAGGCTTGCAAAGCCCTGCGCGAGGAAGGTTTCCGCGTCATCCTGGTGAACTCCAACCCAGCCACCATCATGACCGACCCGGCCATGGCCGACGCCACCTACATCGAGCCGATCAAGTGGCAGTCGGTGGCCAAGATCATCGAGAAAGAGCGCCCTGACGCCGTCCTGCCGACCATGGGTGGCCAGACCGCGCTGAACTGCGCCCTGGACCTGGAGCGCCATGGCGTTCTGGAGAAGTTCGGCGTGGAGATGATCGGTGCCAACGCCGACACCATCGACAAGGCCGAAGACCGTTCGCGCTTCGACAAGGCGATGAAAGACATCGGCCTGGAGTGCCCGCGCTCCGGTATCGCCCACAGCATGGAAGAGGCCAACGCAGTTCTCGAGAAGCTCGGCTTCCCATGCATCATCCGCCCGTCGTTCACCATGGGCGGCACCGGTGGCGGTATCGCCTACAACCGTGAAGAATTCGAAGAAATCTGCACCCGTGGCCTGGACCTGTCGCCGACCAAGGAACTGCTGATCGACGAATCGCTGATCGGCTGGAAGGAATACGAGATGGAGGTGGTCCGCGACAAGAAGGACAACTGCATCATCGTCTGCTCGATCGAGAACTTCGACCCGATGGGCGTGCACACCGGTGACTCGATCACCGTGGCTCCGGCACAGACCCTGACCGACAAGGAATACCAGATCATGCGCAACGCCTCGCTGGCGGTGCTGCGTGAAATCGGTGTCGAGACCGGCGGTTCCAACGTGCAGTTCGGTATCTGCCCGAACACTGGCCGCATGGTCGTGATCGAGATGAACCCGCGTGTATCGCGTTCGTCGGCCCTGGCTTCCAAGGCCACCGGCTTCCCGATCGCCAAGATCGCCGCCAAGCTGGCCATCGGCTACACCCTCGACGAGCTGCAGAACGACATCACCGGCGGTCGTACTCCGGCGTCGTTCGAGCCGTCGATCGACTACGTCGTCACCAAGCTGCCACGCTTCGCCTTCGAGAAATTCCCGAAAGCCGACGCGCGCCTGACCACCCAGATGAAATCCGTGGGTGAAGTCATGGCCATCGGCCGTACCTTCCAGGAATCCCTGCAGAAAGCCCTGCGCGGCCTGGAAGTCGGCGCCTGCGGCCTCGACCCGAAAGTCGACCTGGCCAGCCCTGAGGCTGCCAGCATCCTCAAGCGCGAGCTGACCGTACCGGGCGCCGAGCGTATCTGGTACGTGGCCGATGCCATCCGTTCGGGCATGACCATCGAGCAGATCTTCGAGCTGACCGGCATCGACCTGTGGTTCCTGGTGCAGATGGAAGACCTGATCAAGGAAGAAGAGAAGGTCAAGACCCTGGCCCTGTCGGCGATCGACAAGGACTACATGCTGCGCCTCAAGCGCAAGGGCTTCTCCGACCAGCGCCTGGCCAAGCTGCTGGGCATCACCGACAAGAACCTGCGCCGTCACCGCCACAAGCTGGAAGTGTTCCCGGTGTACAAGCGCGTCGACACTTGCGCCGCCGAGTTCGCCACCGACACCGCCTACCTGTACTCGACCTATGAGGAAGAGTGCGAGGCCAACCCGTCGACCCGTGACAAGATCATGATCCTCGGCGGTGGCCCGAACCGTATCGGCCAAGGCATCGAGTTCGACTACTGCTGCGTGCACGCGGCATTGGCCCTGCGTGAAGACGGTTACGAGACCATCATGGTCAACTGCAACCCGGAAACCGTCTCCACCGACTACGACACCTCCGACCGCCTGTACTTCGAGCCGCTGACCCTGGAAGACGTGCTGGAAGTCTGCCGCGTCGAGAAACCGAAGGGCGTCATCGTCCATTATGGCGGCCAGACCCCACTGAAACTGGCTCGTGCCCTGGAAGAGGCCGGCGTACCGATCATCGGCACCAGCCCTGACGCCATCGACCGTGCCGAAGACCGCGAACGCTTCCAGCAGATGGTTCAGCGCCTGAGCCTGCTGCAGCCGCCAAACGCCACCGTACGCAGCGAAGACGAAGCCATCGTTGCCGCCGGCAAGATCGGTTACCCGCTGGTAGTGCGCCCGTCCTATGTACTGGGCGGCCGCGCCATGGAAATCGTCTACGAACTGGACGAGCTGAAGCGCTACCTGCGTGAAGCGGTTCAAGTGTCGAACGACAGCCCGGTGCTGCTCGACCACTTCCTCAACTGCGCCATCGAGATGGACGTGGATGCGGTCTGCGACGGCGCCGACGTGGTGATCGGCGCGATCATGCAGCACATCGAGCAGGCCGGCGTTCACTCCGGTGACTCGGCGTGCTCGCTGCCGCCGTACTCGCTGAGCCAGGACGTGCAGGACCAGGTTCGCGACCAGGTCAAGAAAATGGCCCTGGAGCTGGGCGTGGTCGGCCTGATGAACGTGCAGCTGGCCCTGCAGGGCGACAAGATCTATGTGATCGAAGTCAACCCACGTGCCTCGCGTACCGTGCCGTTCGTTTCCAAGTGCATCGGCACCTCGCTGGCGATGATCGCCGCCCGTGTCATGGCTGGCAAAACCCTGAAAGAGCTGGGCTTCACCCAGGAAATCATCCCGAACTTCTACAGCGTCAAGGAAGCCGTCTTCCCGTTCGCCAAGTTCCCAGGGGTTGACCCGATCCTCGGCCCTGAGATGAAATCCACCGGTGAAGTCATGGGTGTCGGCGACAGCTTCGGTGAAGCCTTCGCCAAGGCCCAGATGGGCGCCAGCGAAGTACTGCCGACCGGCGGTGCCGCGTTCATCAGCGTGCGTGACGACGACAAGCCGCAAGTGGCCGGCGTCGCTCGCGACCTGATCGCCCTGGGCTTCGAAGTGGTCGCCACGGTCGGTACCGCCAAGGTGATCGAGGCGGCTGGCCTGAAAGTGCGCCGTGTGAACAAGGTGACCGAAGGGCGTCCGCACGTGGTCGACATGATCAAGAACGACGAAGTGTCGCTGATCATCAACACCACCGAAGGTCGCCAGTCTATCGCCGACTCCTACTCGATTCGTCGCAATGCGCTGCAGCACAAGATCTACTGCACCACGACCATTGCGGCCGGTGAAGCCATCTGCGAGGCGTTGAAATTCGGTCCGGAAAAGACCGTTCGTCGCCTGCAGGATCTGCATGCAGGACTCAAAGCATGAGCATTACCAAGTACCCGATGACCGTCCAGGGCGCTCGCGCCCTGGAAGAAGAACACCTGTTCCTGAGCAAGACCGAGCGCCCGCGCCTGAGCCAGGCGATCGGTGAGGCCCGCGAGCTGGGCGACCTCAAGGAAAACGCCGAATACCATGCCGCCCGCGAGGAGCAGGGCATGGTCGAGGCGCGTATCCGTGACATTGAAGGCCGCCTGCAGAACTCGGTGGTGATCGACGTCACCACCATCGCCCATACCGGCAAGGTGATCTTCGGCACCACCGTCGATCTGGAAAACACCGAGACCGGCGATCAGGTGACCTACCAGATCGTCGGCGAGGACGAGGCCGACATCAAGAAGGGCAAGCTCTCGGCGAGCGCGCCGATTGCCCGGGCGATCATCGGCAAGGAAGAGGGCGACACCGTCGTCGTCAAGACGCCGAGCGGCACCGTCGAGTACGAGATTGTCGAAGTCAAGCACATCTGATCGGCGCCTGCGGGCGCCTTCCCTCGAGGGGATCCTCTGGCAACTGGCCCAGGTTTTCTGGGTCGGTGGCCTGTGGGTGTTCCACGTTGGGTTGGTGCCGGCGCTCAAGGTCAGCGGCCTGGCGCCGCTGCTGGTGCAGGACATCGCCGGGCAGATCGACCGTTGGTTGATCGGCGTGGCATTGCTCGGGTTGTTGACCCAGCTGGCGGTATTGGCGCGGGTGGACGGCCTGGCGGCCTGGTGGCGGCAATTCCGCGGCCAGATGCTGTTGCTCGGCTTTGGCGCCTGTATCGGCTACTACACACTGCGCTACGGGATTTCCGTCGGCGAGCGCTGGCAGATGTTCTGTTTCCTGGTGCTGGGCTTTTCCGGCATCGTGCTGGTGGCCCAGCCGGTGCCGATCAGGGCGCGCCGCTAGTCGGGTTTCCCAGGTTTGCGCGGTCCCTGTGGGAGCAGGCTTGCCCGCGAACACGGGCGAAGCCCGTGCCATCCACCGCAGTGCATGCTTCGCGGGCAAGCCCGCTCCCACAGGGGGCAGGCATTGCGCTCTGAACGTTACTTGTAACGGTGGATATTGGACAGCTGCTTGTTCGGCTGCGGATTCTTGCGGTAGATCAGCGCTTTCTTGCCGATGGTCTGCACCAGCTCGGCGCGACCGGCCTTGCACAGCGCGGCGATGGTCTCGGCGCGTTCCTCGCGATCTTCCGAGCGAATCTCGACCTTGATCAGCTCGTGATCGGCCAGGGCGCGTTCCAGTTCGGCAACCACGCCTTCATTCAAACCGTTGCCAGCGACGATCAGAACCGGCTTCAGGTCATGACCAATGGACTTGTATTGCTTCTTCTGCTCGTTATTGAGCGGCATAATCTGACCCTTTTCGTCTGATTCTGTAAAATTGACGGGCATTTTACCCGAGGGCCTGTGGCTCCGCCCAGTCAAACACGACGCATATCATCGAGGTGCCCCGTGGTACAACGTTCCAAAAGCAGCGCAAACTGGCTGCGCGAACATTTCAACGACCCTTTTGTGAAGCAGGCGCAGAAGGATGGCTACCGCTCGCGCGCGAGCTACAAACTGCTGGAGATCCAGGAGAAAGACCGCCTGATCCGGCCTGGCATGAGCGTGATCGACCTCGGCGCGGCCCCAGGTGGCTGGTCGCAGGTGACCAGTCGTCTGATTGGTGGCCAGGGCCGGCTGATCGCTTCCGACATCCTGGAAATGGACTCGATCCCCGATGTGACCTTTATCCAGGGCGACTTCACCCAGGACGAAGTGCTGCAGCAGATCCTGCAGGCGGTCGGTGATTCGCACGTAGACCTTGTGATTTCCGATATGGCCCCCAATATGAGTGGTACGCCCGCGGTGGACATGCCGCGCGCCATGTTCCTCTGTGAGCTGGCCCTGGATCTGGCGACCCGCGTGCTCAAGCCCGGCGGGGATTTCCTGATCAAGATCTTCCAGGGTGAAGGCTTCGACATGTACCTCAAGGATGTGCGCAGCAAGTTCGACAAGGTGCAGATGCGCAAGCCGTCGTCCTCGCGGGACCGCTCCCGTGAGCAGTACCTGTTGGGCAGGGGTTTCAAGGGGGCGTGAGCGGCGTTATGCGGAGTTTCCGATAGTTAAAACCAATCGGTCACCCCGTCTGGATCGTCCGAACTTCGTGTAGTCTAGCTTTCACAAAGGGTTACAGACGGTGCCTGCGGATGCGTGGGTAATGTAGTAAGTTAGGGCGATGAATATCATGCGAGGCACGGCTGCGTCGTGCGCCGGCCTCAGAGGGTAGCGAATTGAACGACATGGCAAAGAATCTGATCCTCTGGTTGATCATCGCCGCCGTCCTGGTGACGGTGATGAACAACTTCTCCAGCCCTAACGAGCCGCAGACCCTCAACTATTCCGACTTCATCCAGCAGGTCAAGGATGGTAAGGTCGAGCGCGTGACCGTCGACGGCTACATCATTACCGGCAAGCGCACCGATGGCGACAACTTCAAGACTGTCCGCCCGGCCATTACCGACAACGGCCTGATCGGCGACCTGGTCGACAACCATGTCACCGTCGAAGGCAAGCAGCCCGAGCAGCAGAGCATCTGGACCCAGTTGCTGGTGGCCAGCTTCCCGATCCTGGTGATCATCGCCGTGTTCATGTTCTTCATGCGCCAGATGCAAGGCGGCGCTGGTGGCAAGGGCGGGCCGATGAGCTTTGGCAAGAGCAAGGCGCGCCTGCTCTCCGAAGATCAGGTCAAGACTACCCTGGCTGACGTCGCCGGCTGCGACGAGGCCAAGGAAGAAGTTGGCGAGCTGGTCGAATTCCTGCGCGACCCCGGCAAGTTCCAGCGCCTGGGTGGCCGTATCCCGCGTGGCGTGCTGATGGTCGGCCCGCCCGGTACCGGCAAGACCCTGCTGGCCAAGGCCATCGCCGGCGAAGCCAAGGTGCCGTTCTTCACCATTTCCGGTTCCGACTTCGTCGAGATGTTCGTCGGCGTGGGCGCCAGCCGTGTCCGTGACATGTTCGAACAGGCCAAGAAGCACGCGCCGTGCATCATCTTCATCGACGAGATCGATGCCGTCGGTCGCCACCGTGGCGCCGGCATGGGCGGCGGTCACGACGAGCGCGAGCAAACGCTGAACCAGTTGCTGGTGGAGATGGACGGCTTCGAGATGAACGATGGCATCATCGTCATCGCCGCCACCAACCGTCCCGACGTGCTCGACCCGGCGCTGCTGCGTCCTGGTCGCTTCGACCGCCAGGTGGTGGTCGGCCTGCCGGACATTCGTGGTCGTGAGCAGATCCTCAAGGTGCACATGCGCAAGGTGCCGGTTGGCGAGAACGTCAACGCGGCGGTCATCGCCCGTGGTACCCCTGGCTTCTCCGGTGCCGACCTGGCCAACCTGGTCAACGAGGCGTCGTTGTTCGCCGCCCGCGCGAGCAAGCGCCTGGTCGAAATGAAGGAGTTCGAGCTGGCCAAGGACAAGATCATGATGGGCGCCGAGCGCAAGACCATGGTCATGTCCGAGAAAGAGAAGCAGAACACTGCCTATCACGAGGCCGGTCATGCCATCGTCGGTCGTGTCGTGCCCGAGCACGACCCGGTCTACAAGGTATCGATCATTCCCCGTGGCCGCGCCCTGGGCGTGACCATGTTCCTGCCGGAGGAAGATCGCTACAGCCTGTCCAAGCGCGCCCTGATCAGCCAGATCTGCTCGCTGTACGGTGGCCGTATCGCCGAAGAGATGACCTTGGGCTTCGACGGTGTCACCACCGGCGCGTCCAACGACATCATGCGTGCCAGCCAGATTGCCCGGAACATGGTGACCAAGTGGGGCCTATCCGAGAAACTCGGCCCGCTGATGTACGCTGAAGAAGAGGGCGAGGTATTCCTCGGTCGCAGCGCCGCCAGCCAGCACGCCAGCGTCTCGGGCGAAACCGCCAAGATGATCGACTCCGAGGTGCGCAGCATCATCGATCAGTGCTACGCCACGGCCAAGCAGATCCTCACCGACAACCGTGACAAGCTCGACGCGATGGCCGAGGCCTTGATGAAGTACGAAACCATCGATGCCGACCAGATCGACGACATCATGGCGGGTCGTACCCCACGCGAGCCGCGTGACTGGGACAATGATTCCGGTACCTCCGGTAATCAGGCTTCCCAGGATGATCGTCCGGAGTCGCCGATCGGCGGTCCAGCGGCGCAACACTAAGGGTTTCTATGACCTCACAGCAGTACCCAACCCGGTTGCCTTGCGGCAACCGGGTTCTTGATTTGTCCCGTACCCATGTCATGGGTATCCTCAATATCACCCCCGATTCCTTCTCCGACGGCGGGCGCTTCAGCCAGCGCGACGCGGCCCTGCGTCATGCCGAGGCGATGGTCGCGGCCGGCGCGACCCTGGTCGACGTCGGTGGCGAGTCCACGCGCCCCGGGGCGCGTGCGGTTTCACCCACCGAGGAGCTGGAGCGCGTGGCGCCGATTGTCGAGGCGATCAGCAGCCGGCTCGACGTGGTCATCTCTGTCGATACTTCGACGCCTGCGGTCATGCGTGAGTCAGCGCGCCTTGGGGCTGGCCTGATCAATGATGTTCGCGCGCTCGAGCGTGACGGTGCCCTGGACGCCGCGGCCGATACCGGGTTGCCGGTGTGTCTCATGCATATGCGCGGCGAACCGGGCACCATGCAGGATAATCCGCACTACGAGGATGTGACGACCGATGTCACGCGCTATCTTGAACAGCGTATGGCTGCCTGCGCGGCAGCGGGCATTGGTGCCGAGCGCATAGTGCTCGACCCAGGCTTCGGTTTTGCCAAGACCCTTGAGCACAACCTGAGCCTGTTCAAACACATGGAAGCGCTCTATCGCCTCGGGCGTCCACTGTTGGTGGGTGTTTCGCGCAAGAGCATGATCGGCCTCACGCTGGACCGTCCGGTCGGCGAGCGGCTCTACGGCAGTCTGGCCCTGGCCGCCTTGGCCATGACCAAGGGCGCGAGCATCCTGCGGGTGCACGACGTGGCGGAAACCGTCGACGTGGTACGCATGATCGCCGCGGTCCAGAACGCCGAATAAGAACATTGGAGTCACTATGAGCAGAAAATACTTTGGTACCGATGGTATCCGTGGTCGCGTCGGCCAATACCCCATTACCCCTGACTTCATGCTGAAGCTCGGCTGGGCGGCGGGCATGGCCTTCCGCAAGCAGGGCAATTGCCGTGTGCTGGTGGGCAAGGACACGCGGATCTCCGGCTACATGTTCGAATCCGCGTTGGAAGCCGGGCTTTCTGCCGCAGGCGCTGACGTGATGCTGCTTGGCCCGATGCCGACCCCGGCCATCGCCTATCTGACCCGTACTTTCCACGCCGAAGCCGGCATCGTCATCAGTGCCTCGCACAACCCGCACGACGATAACGGCATCAAGTTCTTCTCGGGTGCTGGCACCAAGCTGCCGGACGAAGTCGAGCTGATGATCGAGGAACTGCTCGATCAGCCGATGACCGTGGTCGAGTCGAGCAAGCTGGGCAAGGTCTCGCGCATCAATGACGCGGCCGGGCGCTATATCGAATTCTGCAAGAGCAGCGTGCCCAGCAGCACCAGCTTCGAAGGGCTGAAGATCGTCGTCGATTGCGCCCATGGCGCGACCTACAAGGTGGCGCCGAGCGTGTTCCGCGAGCTGGGGGCCGAGGTCACGGTGCTGCACGCGGCGCCGGATGGCCTGAACATCAACGAAGGCTGTGGCTCGACCCATATCGAGTCGTTGCAGGCGGCGGTGCTGGTCGGCCACGCCGACATGGGCATCGCCTTCGATGGTGACGGCGACCGGGTGCTGATGGTCGACCATACCGGCGCCATCGTCGACGGTGACGAGTTGCTGTTCATCATCGGTCGCGACATGCAGGAGCGCGGCAAGCTCCAGGGTGGCGTGGTCGGTACACTGATGAGCAACCTGGGCCTGGAGTTGGCGTTCAAGGAGCTGGATATCCCGTTCGTGCGCGCCAAGGTCGGTGACCGCTATGTCATGGCCGAACTGCTGGAACGCGACTGGCTGCTGGGCGGCGAGAACTCTGGTCACGTTGTTTGCGGCAGCCATACCACGACCGGTGATGCGATCATCGCCGCGCTGCAGGTGCTGATGGCGCTCAAGCGCCGCGGCGAGAACCTGGCGCAGGCGCGACAGGCCGTGCGCAAGTGCCCCCAGGTGCTGATCAATGTGCGCTTCGCGGCGGGCAAGGCCGATCCACTGGAAAACCCCTTGGTCAAGGAAGCCAGTGCCAAGGCCACCGAAGCCATGGCCGGGCGTGGGCGGGTGCTGTTGCGCAAGTCCGGTACCGAGCCGCTGGTGCGGGTGATGGTCGAGGGTGATGACGAAAGCCAGGTGCGCGGCCATGCCGAAGCCCTGGCCAAGCTCGTTGAAGAAGTTTGTGCCTGAAATAGGCTTGCCAGCGCAGATCGGGTTGGGTAAGATCTGCGCCCACTTTGACCGACGAGGTAAAGCATGCGTCGCCCCATGGTAGCTGGTAACTGGAAGATGCACGGTACCCGCGCCAGCGTCGTAGAGCTGACTCAGGGCTTGGGCAATTTGTCCCTGCCAGGCGGTGTGGAAGTCGCGGTGTTCCCTCCCTTGCTGTACGTCAATCAAGTGATTGATGCACTGGAAATCACAGGGATCAACGTAGGCGCACAGAATTCTGCTGTACAGCCTGAACAAGGCGCGCTGACCGGCGAAGTTGCACCGAGTCAGTTGGCTGAAGTCGGTTGCAAGTATGTCTTGATCGGGCACTCCGAGCGTCGCCAGATTATTGGTGAAACGGACGAAGTGCTGAACCAGAAGTTTGCAGCTGCTCAGAAAAGTGGTTTGACGCCAGTGCTCTGTATAGGGGAAACTCTCGCAGAGCGCGAAGCCGGCGAGACGCTCGAAGTTGTAGGGCGTCAACTAAGCAGTGTTATCGACGCGTTCGGTATCAAGGCTTTCGCCAATGCAGTTATTGCCTATGAGCCTGTTTGGGCCATTGGTACTGGTTTGACGGCCACGCCACAACAAGCCCAGGATGTGCATGCAGCCATCCGCAAGCAGTTGAAGGCGATGGACGCCGAAGTTGCAGATAATGTGCAGCTTCTCTACGGCGGCAGCGTGAAGGCGGCCAATGCGGCTGAACTGTTCGGCATGCCGGATATCGATGGGGGGCTCATTGGTGGAGCGTCCCTGAACGCAGACGAATTCGGTGCAATTTGTCGCGCCGCAGGAAACTGAACAAATGCTGGAAACAGTCGTAGTCGTATTTCATCTGTTGGCAGCGTTGGCACTGGTTGTAATGGTGTTGCTGCAACAGGGTAAAGGTGCGGAAGCTGGTGCATCTTTCGGCGCAGGTGCTTCAAATACTGTGTTCGGAAGCCAAGGTTCCGCTACCTTTTTGAGTAAAGTTACTGCTATACTTGCCGCCACTTTCTTTTTGACTGCACTTGGGTTAGGATACTTCGCCAAGCAGCAGGCTCACCAGCTGACTCAAGCTGGTCTGCCAGATCCAGCAGTTCTGGAAGTCAAAGAGCCAAAGCCGGCAGTCAATGATGATGTACCGGTGCTCCAGCAGCAGAAGAGCGAAGCCACCAACTCTGGTGACGTACCTCCTCCAGCCAAAGAGCAGCAGTAACGGGTTTCAAGAAGTAGTATTGCCGAGGTGGTGGAATTGGTAGACACGCAACCTTGAGGTGGTTGTGCCCATAGGGTGTAGGGGTTCGAGTCCCCTTCTCGGTACCAATTGAAGCATGAGAGCCCGCTTTAGCGGGCTTTCTTGCAGGTGGAGGTTGGATTGACCCTGCACAGGGTTCGGTCTTATACTTTCGCCCCAGCTTTGTCGCGGGGTGGAGCAGCTTGGTAGCTCGTCGGGCTCATAACCCGAAGGTCGTTGGTTCAAATCCAGCCCCCGCAACCAGCTTCAGCAGAGCCCCTTTTCAGGGGCTTTTTGCTAGCCGACAGTTTTCGGCGCCGTTGTCCAACGGCGCTTTCAGGGATGGGCGCTTCGCCCATTTTTTATTTGCACAGCATGCACGAGGGGGTTCAGGTGTCGAGCAAGCTAGAACAGTTGCAGGCCTTGTTGGCCCCGGTGGTCGAGGGTCTGGGCTATCAGTGCTGGGGGATCGAGTACGTATCCCAGGGTAAGCATTCGGTACTGCGCATCTACATCGACAAGGAAGGCGGCATCCTGGTGGAGGACTGCGAAGCGGTCAGTCGTCAGGCTAGCGCGATCCTCGACGTGGAAGATCCGATCAGCAGTGAATACACCCTCGAAGTTTCTTCGCCTGGCATGGATCGCCCACTGTTCACTCTGGAACAGTTTGCCTCGCATGCCGGCGAACAAGTGAAGATCAAGCTGCGTTCACCCTTCGAGGGTCGTCGTAACTTCCAGGGCCTTCTCCGTGGTGTGGAG
Source organism: Pseudomonas xantholysinigenes (assembly GCF_014268885.2). Taxonomy (NCBI): domain Bacteria; kingdom Pseudomonadati; phylum Pseudomonadota; class Gammaproteobacteria; order Pseudomonadales; family Pseudomonadaceae; genus Pseudomonas; species Pseudomonas xantholysinigenes. Next base: position 762,567 of record NZ_CP077095.1, read on the forward strand.
GAGCAGGATGTGGTGGTCCAGGTGGACAACCAGGAGTTCCTGCTGCCGATCGACTCGATCGACAAGGCCAATATTATTCCCAGTTTTGACTGAGACGTGCCGGGCCCGGTGGACTTTCCGGGGCCAATGGCTTGCGCAAGGCGAGGCGTACGATGAGCAAAGAAGTACTGCTGGTTGTTGAATCGGTATCCAACGAAAAAGGTGTACCGCCAGGCGTCATTTTCGAAGCGCTGGAAGTGGCTCTGGCCACTGCAACCAAAAAACGTTTTGAGGACGAAGTCGACCTGCGTGTGGAAATCAACCGCCACACCGGTAGCTACGAGACCTTCCGCCGCTGGACCGTGGTCGACGAGAACGACCTGGACGATCCGGCGATCGAGACCTGGCTGGAAAAGATCCAGGACACGCACCCGGACGCCAAGATCGGTGACGTGATCGAAGAGAAGATCGAGTCGATCGAATTCGGCCGCATCGCCGCCCAGACCGCCAAGCAGGTCATCGTGCAGAAGGTCCGCGAGGCCGAGCGCGCCCAGGTGGTCGACGCCTACCGCGAGCGCGTCGGCGAGATCATCTCCGGCACCGTGAAGAAGGTCACCCGCGACAACGTCATCGTCGACCTGGGCAACAACGCCGAGGCGTTGCTGGCCCGCGAAGACATCATCCCCCGTGAGACCTTCCGTGTCGGCGTGCGCCTGCGTGCGCTGCTCAAGGAAATCCGCACCGAGAACCGCGGTCCGCAGCTGATCCTGTCGCGCACCGCGCCGCAGATGCTGATCGAGCTGTTCCGCATCGAAGTGCCGGAAATCGCCGAAGGCCTCATCGAAGTCATGGCCGCCTCCCGTGATCCGGGTTCGCGTGCCAAGATCGCCGTCCGCTCCAAGGACAAACGCATCGACCCGCAAGGCGCCTGCATCGGCATGCGCGGTTCGCGTGTCCAGGCCGTATCCGGCGAGCTGGGTGGCGAGCGTGTGGATATCGTCCTGTGGGACGAGAACCCGGCGCAGTTCGTCATCAACGCCATGTCGCCGGCAGAGGTTGCCGCGATCATCGTTGACGAAGATGCCCATGCGATGGACATCGCCGTGGCCGAGGACAACCTGGCCCAGGCCATCGGACGTGGCGGCCAGAACGTCCGTCTGGCCAGCCAGCTGACTGCATGGACCCTGAACGTGATGACCGAGAAGGACATCCAGGCCAAGCAACAGGCTGAGACAGGCGACATCCTGCGTAACTTCATCGAGGAACTGGAAGTCGACGAAGAGCTGGCACAGGTGCTGGTCGACGAAGGCTTCACCAGCCTCGAAGAAATTGCCTACGTACCGTTGGAAGAAATGCTCAACATCGATGGCTTTGACGAAGATATCGTCAATGAGCTGCGCGCTCGTGCCAAGGACCGTTTGTTGACCAAAGCCATCGCTACCGAAGAAAAACTGGCAGACGCCCATCCGGCCGACGACCTGCTCTCCCTCGAGGGCATGGACAAGGACCTGGCGGCGGAACTGGCGGTGCGCGGCGTGGTTAACCGCGAAGACCTGGCCGAGCAGTCGATTGACGACCTGCTCGACATCGACGGCATCGACGAAGAGCGTGCCGGCAAGTTGATCATGGCCGCCCGAGCCCACTGGTTCGAGTAATTAGGCGCGGCCTGAGGAGAGAAGTGCATGACGCAAGTCACGGTGAAAGAACTGGCCCAAGAGGTCGAGGCACCGGTAGAGCGCCTGCTGCAGCAGATGCGTGAGGCAGGTCTGCCGCACACCGACGCCGGTCAGGTAGTGACCGATAATGAGAAGCAGACCCTGCTGACCCATTTGAAGAGCAGCCACAAGAGCAAGGCGGAAGAGCCGCGCAAGATTACCTTGCAGCGCAAGACCACCAGCACGCTGCGTGTCGCCGGTAGCAAGAGCATCAGCGTAGAAGTACGCAAGAAGAAAGTATTCGTGCAGCGCAGCCCGGAAGAGATCCAGGCCGAGCAGAAGCGCGAGCAGGAAGAGCGTCGTGCGGCTGAAAACGCCGCGCGCGAAAAAGTCGAGGCCGAAGTTCGCCAGCGCAACGAGGAGCAGGCTCGCCGTCAGGCTGCCGAGGCCCCGGCCGCGGCGCCTGCGCCGAAGGCTGAGCCTGCCCCTGTCGCTGCCCCGGTAGTGGCTGACGCGCCGGTCTCCGAAGACGCCGCCGCACGTGCTGCCGAGCGCAAGAAAGACGAGACCCGTCGCAATGAAAGCCGTACCCGTGATGACGATCGTCGCGGTGGTGGCCCGGCGGCTGCCGGCCGTGGCGATGCGCCGCGCATGTCGGTCAAGGTCAAGGTCAAGGAGAAGGAAAAGGCTCCGACTCCACGTGCCGCGCCGCGTACCACCGACGAAGAGAGCGATAGCTTCCGTCGTGGCCGTGGTGGCAAGGGCAAGGGCAAGAAGCGCAATGCGCACGGCTTCCAGAGCCCGACCGGTCCGGTCATTCGTGACGTGACCATTGGCGAGACCATCACCGTCTCGGAACTGGCGCAACAGATGTCGGTCAAGGCCGCTGAAGTCGTCAAGTTCATGTTCAAGCTGGGTACCCCGGTCACCATCAACCAGGTGCTCGACCAGGAAACCGCGCAGCTGGTCGCCGAAGAGCTGGGCCACAAGGTCACCCTGGTCAGCGACACTGCCCTGGAAGACTCCCTGGCCGAATCGCTGAAGTTCGAAGGTGAAACCACCTCGCGTGCTCCGGTCGTGACCGTCATGGGCCACGTCGACCACGGTAAGACCTCGCTGCTCGACTACATCCGTCGCGCCAAGGTTGCCGCTGGCGAAGCCGGTGGTATCACCCAGCACATCGGTGCCTACCACGTCGAAACCGACCGTGGCATGGTCACCTTCCTCGACACCCCGGGCCACGCTGCGTTCACCCAGATGCGTGCCCGTGGTGCCAAGGCCACCGACATCGTCATCCTGGTGGTGGCGGCGGACGACGGCGTGATGCCGCAGACCCGCGAAGCCGTGCAGCACGCGAAAGCTGCTGGCGTGCCGCTGGTCGTGGCCGTGAACAAGATCGACAAGCCAGGTGCGGACCTCGATCGCATCCGTAACGAGCTGTCCGTCGAAGGCGTTACCTCCGAGGAATGGGGTGGTGACACGCCGTTCGTCAAGGTGTCGGCGAAGATGGGTACCGGCGTCGACGAACTGCTCGAAGCTGTCCTGCTGCAGGCCGAGATCCTCGAACTCAAGGCCACCCCGACCGCACCTGGTCGTGGTGTCGTGGTCGAGTCGCGCCTGGACAAGGGCCGCGGCCCGGTCGCCACCATCCTGGTTCAGGACGGTACCCTGCGTCAGGGCGACATGGTCCTGGTTGGCTCCAACTATGGCCGCGTGCGCGCCATGCTCGACGAGAACGGCAAGCCTGTGAAGGAAGCCGGCCCGTCGATCCCGGTCGAGATCCTCGGCTTGGACGGCACGCCGGACGCTGGTGAAGAGATGTCGGTGGTTGCCGACGAGAAGAAAGCGCGTGAAGTTGCGCTGTTCCGTCAAGGCAAGTTCCGTGAGGTCAAGCTGGCCCGTGCTCACGCCGGCAAGCTGGAAAACATCTTTGAGACCATGGGTCAGGAAGAGAAGAAGACCCTCAACATCGTCCTCAAGACCGACGTGCGCGGTTCGCTCGAGGCGCTGCAAGGTTCGCTCGGCGGCTTGGGCAACGACGAAGTTCAGGTACGCGTCATCGGTGGCGGCGTCGGTGGTATCACCGAAAGTGACGCCAACCTGGCGCTGGCTTCGAATGCAGTACTGTTCGGCTTCAACGTGCGTGCCGATGCCGGCGCGCGCAAGATCGTCGAGCAGGAAGGTCTGGATATGCGTTACTACAACGTGATCTACGACATCATCGAAGACGTCAAGAAGGCCCTGACCGGCATGCTCGGCAGCGATGTTCGCGAGAACATCCTGGGTGTCGCTGAAGTGCGTGACGTGTTCCGTTCGCCGAAATTCGGCGCCATCGCTGGCTGTATGGTCATCGAGGGTACCGTGTACCGCAACCGTCCGATCCGCGTACTGCGCGACGACGTGGTGATCTTCGAAGGCGAACTGGAATCGCTGCGTCGCTTCAAGGACGATGCCTCCGAAGTGCGTAACGGCATGGAGTGCGGTATTGGCGTCAAGAGCTACAACGACGTCAAGGTCGGCGACAAGATCGAAGTCTTCGAGAAAGTCCAGGTGGCTCGTACCCTGTAAGGGCCGAGCGTGGTGCGGGCCCCGCCCCAGGGCGGTTGCCGGCACCTCTGAAGGTAGCGCCCGGTCAGGCTTTTCGCTTGACCGGGCGTTTGCCGCTTTAAGATACAGGTAGCAAGAATGGCAAAAGAATACAGCCGTACCCAACGTATCGGTGATCAGATGCAGCGTGAGCTGGCCGAGCTGATCCGCCGCGAAGTCAAAGACCCGCGCGTCGGCCTGGTGACCATCACCGCCGTTGACGTCAGCCGCGACCTCGGCCACGCCAAGGTGTACATCACCGTGATGGGCCAGGACGGTGCCGATGCCGTGCCGCAGACTCTCAAGGCCCTCAACAGCGCCGCGAGTTTCCTGCGCCTGCACCTTGGCCGCGTCATGCAGCTGCGCAGCGTGCCGCAGCTGCATTTCCACTTCGATGAAAGCGTCAGCCGTGGTGTCCACCTGTCGGCGCTGATCGAGCGTGCGGTGGCCGAAGACCGTCTGCACAAGGATGCCGACGAGCCGGACACCAAGGAGTAAGCGGTGGCCCAGGTCAAACGTATCCGCCGCAACGTCAGCGGCATCATCCTGCTCGACAAGCCGCTGGGGTTCACCTCCAACGCCGCGCTGCAGAAAGTCCGTTGGCTACTCAATGCCGAGAAGGCCGGTCACACCGGCAGCCTCGACCCGTTGGCCAGCGGTGTGCTGCCGCTGTGCTTCGGCGAGGCGACCAAGTTCTCCCAGTACTTGCTCGATTCCGACAAGGGCTACGAAACGGTCATGCAGATGGGGCAGACTACGACCACGGCGGATGCCGAAGGCGAAGTGCTGCAAACCCGTGAGGTGACCGTTGGTCGCGCCGACATCGAAGCGGTGATTCCGCGTTTTCGTGGCGAAATCAAGCAGGTACCGCCGATGTACTCGGCCCTCAAGCGCGATGGCCAGCCGTTGTACAAACTGGCGCGTGCAGGAGAGGTAGTGGAGCGCGAGGCGCGTTCTGTTACTATTGGCCGCTTGGAGTTGCTCGAGTGCGAAGGCACCCGTGCGCGCCTGTCGGTGGGTTGCAGCAAAGGCACCTATATCCGCACCCTGGTGGAGGATATCGGTGAGGCGCTGGGCTGTGGTGCCTACGTCGCCGAACTGCGCCGTACCCAGGCCGGGCCCTTCGCGCTGGCACAGACCGTGACGCTCGAGGAACTCGAACAGGCCCACGCCGAAGGTGGCAACGAAGCGCTCGATCGCTTCCTGATGCCGTCTGACAGCGGCCTGCAGGACTGGCCCCTGGTGGTGCTTTCCGAGCACAGCGCGTTCTATTGGCTGCATGGCCAGGCCGTGCGTGCTCCAGATGCGCCACAGTTCGGCATGGTCCGGGTACAGGATCACAATGCGCGTTTCATCGGTATCGGTGAGGTGAGCGAAGACGGGCGTATTGCGCCGCGTCGACTGATTCGGTCGGAATGACCGAAACCACCGGTGCAGGCTTCGGCTGAAACCGGCGGGATCGAGGGTGGCTGTTATTAGGCACGGTCACACCTCTTCTTATTAATACGGGGACTTGTCCCTGGCCTATTGGACCCCGCTTGCGGGTTCCGTTTATCAGGAGAAGCCAAATGGCCCTCAGCGTCGAAGAAAAAGCCCAAATCGTTGCAGACTATCAGCAAGCCCAAGGCGACACCGGTAGCCCGGAAGTTCAGGTTGCCCTGCTGACCTTCAACATCAACAAGCTGCAAGGCCACTTCAAGGCCAACGAAAAAGACCACCACTCGCGTCGTGGCCTGATTCGCATGGTCAACCAGCGTCGTAAGCTGCTGGACTACCTGAAGGGCAAGGACACCACTCGTTACAGCGCCCTGATCGGTCGCCTGGGTCTGCGTCGCTAATAGCGGCCTGGCCAGTGGTGTTGCATGGCGTGTCGCATTCTTCGGCAAGGCTGCCTGTCAGCCTTGCCGTTGGGCACGCCACGCGATCTGCGAGGTTGGCAGCCTGGTCTGCCGTGCGGTTGATCCGCTCGGCGCCAGGCTCCCAGCCTCGTGTTGTATCTGGACGGTCGATGGGGCCGATTCCCCGTGCCGCCCAAGAATTCGCAAGAACCAGTTCCCCCAAGAGCCACTGAAAAAGGTAGGAAACCGTGAACCCGGTAATCAAGACGTTCCAGTTCGGTCAATCGACCGTTACTCTCGAAACGGGCCGCATTGCCCGTCAGGCCACCGGCGCCGTGCTGGTCACCGTCGACAACGATGTCACCGTGCTGGTGACCGTGGTCGGTGCCAAGCAAGCCGATCCGGGCAAGGGCTTCTTCCCGCTGTCCGTGCACTACCAGGAAAAGACCTACGCCGCCGGCAAGATCCCTGGTGGCTTCTTCAAGCGTGAAGGCCGTCCTTCCGAGAAGGAAACCCTCACCTCGCGCCTGATCGACCGTCCGATCCGCCCGCTGTTCCCTGAAGGCTTCATGAACGAAGTGCAGGTCGTCTGCACCGTCGTTTCCACCAGCAAGAAGACCGATCCGGACATCGCTGCGATGATCGGTACCTCGGCTGCCCTGGCCATCTCCGGCATTCCGTTCGAAGGCCCGATCGGCGCCGCCCGCGTCGCCTTCCACGAAAGCACCGGCTACCTGCTGAACCCGACCTACGAGCAACTGGCTGCCTCGAGCCTGGACATGGTCGTCGCCGGTACCGAATCCGCCGTTCTGATGGTTGAATCGGAAGCCCAAGAGCTGACCGAAGACCAGATGCTGGGCGCCGTCCTGTTCGCCCACGACGAATTCCAGGCTGTGATCAAGGCGGTCAAGGAGCTGGCTGCCGAAGCCGCCAAGCCGACCTGGGACTGGAAACCAGCCGTTGCCAACACCGAGCTGTTCAACGCCATCCGCGCCGAGTTCGGCGAAGCGGTATCGCAGGGCTACACCATCACCGTCAAGGCTGACCGCTACGCGCGCCTGGGCGAGCTGCGCGACCAGGCCATCGCCAAGTTCTCCGGCGAAGAAGGCCAGCCATCGGCCGGCGAAGTCAAAGACATCTTCGGCGAGATCGAATACCGCACCGTTCGCGAAAACATCGTCAACGGCAAGCCACGTATCGACGGTCGCGACACCAAGACCGTGCGTCCGCTGAACATCGAAGTCGGTGTTCTGCCGAAGACCCACGGCTCGGCCCTGTTCACTCGCGGCGAAACCCAGGCCCTGGTCGTCGCGACCCTGGGTACCGCCCGTGACGCCCAGTTGCTGGACACCCTCGAAGGCGAGAAGAAAGACCCCTTCATGCTGCACTACAACTTCCCGCCGTTCTCGGTGGGCGAGTGTGGCCGCATGGGCGGTGCCGGTCGTCGCGAAATCGGCCACGGCCGTCTGGCCCGTCGTTCGGTCCAGGCCATGCTGCCGGCCGCCGACGTGTTCCCGTACACCATCCGCGTGGTGTCGGAAATCACCGAGTCCAACGGTTCCAGCTCCATGGCTTCGGTCTGCGGCGCCTCGCTGGCCCTGATGGACGCCGGCGTGCCGATGAAAGCTCCGGTTGCCGGTATCGCCATGGGCCTGGTCAAGGAGGGTGACAAGTTCGCCGTCCTGACCGACATCCTCGGTGACGAAGACCACCTGGGCGACATGGACTTCAAGGTAGCCGGTACCGCCAAGGGCGTCACCGCGCTGCAGATGGACATCAAGATCAACGGCATCACCGAAGAGATCATGGAAATCGCCCTGGGCCAGGCCCTGGAAGCGCGCCTGAACATCCTCGGCCAGATGAACCAGATCATCGGCGAATCGCGTACCGAACTGTCGGCCAACGCCCCGACCATGATCGCGATGAAGATCGACACCGACAAGATCCGTGACGTCATCGGCAAGGGCGGCGCCACCATCCGCGCCATCTGCGAAGAGACCAAGGCTTCGATCGACATCGAAGACGACGGCTCGATCAAGATCTTCGGCGAAACCAAAGAAGCCGCTGACGCTGCCAAGCAGCGCATCCTGGGCATCACCGCCGAGGCCGAGATCGGCAAGATCTACGTCGGCAAGGTCGAGCGCATCGTCGACTTCGGCGCCTTCGTCAACATCCTGCCGGGCAAGGACGGCCTGGTGCACATCTCCATGCTGAGCGATGCTCGCGTCGAGAAAGTCACCGACGTGCTGAAGGAAGGCCAGGAAGTCGAAGTACTGGTACTGGACGTGGACAACCGCGGCCGTATCAAGCTGTCGATCAAGGACGTTGCCGCTGCCAAGGCATCGGGCGTCTAAGCCTTCACAGGCTGAAAGGAAGGACCCTTCGGGGTCCTTTTTTTATGCCTGTGGCTTTGTCTTGTGGACTTGCATCTTGCATGCAGGATTTTGCCCGGGCTTGCAAAATGCACGACCAGCAATGTTGTATGTGATTGTTAACTAATTGATTTGTAAGGTAAAAATAAAAATCAAAAAGCTGGCACACGCCCTGCAACATCACTCCTACCTGACGCCAGGAACCACGGCGCAGACCTTTCGAAAAACAGGAGTGACCCATATGAAGAAGTTCGCCATTGCTGCCGCTACTGCCACCGCTCTGACCCTGACCATGGCTAACGCGGCGTTTGCTGCCCAGTCCACCCAGGCCCCGATGACGCTGGCGGCCGGTGAGGTGACCAAAGCCAAGGAAGCTACTTCCGACACTTGGATCACCACCAAGGTGAAGGCCGACCTGATGACCGAGAAAGGCGTGCCGGGCAGTGATATCAAGGTCGAAACCAACAAAGGTGTAGTGTCTCTGTCCTCGGACGTGGCCATCACCGATGCGCAGAAGGAGATGGCGGTCGCCATCGCCAAGAAGATCAAGGGCGTGCAGGCCGTCTCGGCTGATGGCCTGAAGTCCGAATAAGGAATGTCCCGTCGGCCAAAAGGATTTGGCCACCCCTTCAAGCACAAGCCCCGGCATTTGCCGGGGCTTTTGTTTGCACATCACGATCCCCGCTCCGCACCTATGGAACAACACGTAGCCCATTGACTTATCTCGGCCCTGTGGGAGCGGGTTTACCCGCGAAGAATCCCGCGCGGTGTTTGGCACCGGCTTCGCCGGTGTTCGCGGGTAAACCCGCTCCCACAGAGATAACAGTTCCCTGCGCGACAGCACAGCCCCGAAAGGCTGGGCGATCTCCTACAGAAGGCGTTTTAGCGTCTCAGTGCACCGGGTTGCGCGCGATCACATCGCTCTCGTAGCACAGCTGCTCCTCGATCAGAGGCTCCACCAATGGCCGGCTGTCGCGAAAATGCGCGGTCTGGGTATGGGCCTCGTACGCGGCGTCGTCCTGGTAGATCTCGTACAGGTAGATCACCTGTGCATCCTCCCGGTCCTGCGTCACATCGAATACCAGGCAGCCTGGCTCGGTGGCGACCGAGGCAGCGGCATTGGCCTTGATGGCACTCAGGAACGCGTCGGCGGTACCGGGCTTGACCCGGGTCTTGATAAACAGACAGTACACAGGAAACTCCTTTTGTTTTAAATTCTGTTTTGAATTGTATACAAAAATGGAGTTGTGCTCATGTCCGAACTACCTGTGCGCCCAGGTCGCCTGAATGGCCTGCGCCATATCGCCTTGCTGGTCCCCAACCTGGAGGAATGCGAGCGTTTCTACGTCGATGTGCTGGGCATGGAGGTGTTGAACCGTGCCAACGAAGACCTGGTCTACCTCACCTGTGGCAACGACAACCTGTCGCTCGGGCGTGGGGCGGGGGCGGCCAACGGGCTGCAGACCCTGGACCACTATGGCTTCATCGTTGATAGCATCGAGGAGTTGGAAGCCTGGTACCAGTACTTCAAGGCCCGTGGCGTGACCTTGCTGGATCGCCCATTCAACCATGGTGATGGCGCGCGCAGCTTCCATCTGCTGGACCCGGCGGGGAACAAAGTGCAGCCGCTGTATCACCCGGCGGTATCGGGACAGCGGCTAGCTTGAAGGTTGTGCGCCGTAGGAGCCAGTAAGCTGGCTCCTACAGGTCAAGGCAGATTCGATGCTTATTCGGCATCCAGGTGCATCGGCGTCACTACGCGCCCATCGCTTTCGGCCTGGCCGAGGTTGGTGTCGATGAAGTACACCCGGTCATCCTCCAGCTGCCCTTTGTCCACCAGGTAATCCTTGATGCTGCTGGCACGTTCCTGGCCGAGGGTACGCAGCAATGCAGTGCTCTCCGCCCAGGACCTGATCACCGCTTCGCGCAGCTTGGCACTGCGCTCGTCACGCCCCAGCTTCTCCCACTCGGCTGGCGGTTGCTGTTTCAGACGGGTGCGATAGATGCCTTCGAGCATCGCCGGTTTGTCGCTGTCATCCACCACCAGCAGCGAGGCGTTGGCCGGGACCTTGTCGCCACGGCGCTGGAGGATCTTGTACCAGGTGGCCTGGTATTCACGCTCCAGGCGCTGCTGGGCGATCAGTGGGCCATCGCTGCTCTGCGCCGCGGTGCCTTCGATCTCCAGGCGCAGTTCCGGGCGTTCCTTGAGGGCCGAGGCCAGCTTGTCGAGGGATGTTTGTACCTCAGGGGTCAGGTCGCTGGAGCCCGGCGCGAACGAGACATTGCCGAGGTCCTCGGCACCGCCGCCCGAGACCAATCCGCCCAGCAGCTTGAACGGCGCTTGGGCCGCGCGCAGCACCAGGTTGCGCAGGGTCTGCCAGACGATCGGCATCACGCTGAACTGCGGGTTGTTGAGGTCGCCCGACACCGGCAGTTCGATGGAGATCTTGCCTTCGGTGTCCTTGAGCAGCGCCACCGCCAGGCGGATCGGCAGGTCTACCGCGTCCGGGCTGTCGACCTTCTCACCCAATTGCAGTTGCTCGATCACCACCTTGTTCTCAGCCTTGAGCTGGCCGTTGGTGATCAGGTAGTGCAGGTCGAGGTTCAGGCGCCCCTTGCGGATGCGCAAGCCGGCGAACTTGCCGGAGTAGGGGGTCAAGGTGGTCAGCTCGACACGCTTGAAGCTGGTGGCGATATCCAGGCTGGCCAATGGGTTGAACGGGTTGAGCGCGCCTTTGATGGTCACCGGCGCGTAGCGATCGACCTTGCCCTTGATGTCCACTTTTGCCGGCACCGGCTTGCGGTTGTCGATGGTGCCGATCTGGCCATTGAGTTGCTGCACCGCGGTGGCGAAGTTGGGGGTCAGGGTCAGGTCGGCGAAGTTGGCCGAGCCGTCGTTGATGCTGATCTGGCCGATACGGATGCCCAGCTCCTTGCTACTGCCGGAGCTGGCCGGCTTGCTCGCGGCTGCGGCCGGCTTGTCGGCGGGCTGCGGGATCAGCAGGTCGTCGACGTTGGTGGTGCGGTCTTCGTTGATGATGAAGCGCGCATAGGGTTGCAGCAGGGTCACCTTGTCGATCGACAGGGCGTCGCCGTGCACATACGACAGGCCATCGACGTTGACCTGCTGCCATTTGACGAAGTCGCGGTTCTTGATGGTGTCGAGGGTGTGCAACTGGTTGGCCTGGGCCTTGCCGGTGATGCTGAAGGCCAGTGGCTCGGTGCTCTTGAGGTCGACCTTGAGGTCACTGGAGAGCATACCGCTGCGCAATTCGAGGCGGATGAACGGGCTGATGTAGGCCTGGGCCACGCGCAGGTCGATATCGCGGGTGGCGACGTCCAGCTTGGCGCTCACCGGTGCCAGGTTGACCTGGCCGGCGGCCTGCAGCTTGCCCTGCTTGCCCACCCCGGTGTCGAGCTTGAGGGTGAAGGGCGACTGGTTGAGGCTGTCGAAGTTCTGCAGGTCGAGGTTGAGCGGGCCGACATCCAGCGCCACGGGCTCCTTCTGGCTACGGTCGGCCAGGTGCACCAGGTAGTTGCGCGCCTGGACGTCCTTGAGCAGTACCTGCCAGGGCTTGCTCGGTGTCGCGGCAGCCTTTTCCTGGGCGCTCGGTTCGGCAGTGGCCGGCTCGGCCTTTTCCTTGGGCGTGGTTTTTTCCGGCTGGCTGGCGAACAGCTTCTGCCAGTCGAGTTGGCCGTCCTTTTCCAGGGCAGCCCAGGTCTCGAGTTTTTCGCTGCGGATCTTGCCGACCGTGACCAACTGCTTGGCCAGGTCGATGGAGGTCTCGCTCACCTCCAGGCTGGCCAGGCGTGCCAGTGGGCGCCCGTCCGGCGCCTTGATGGCGAAAGGCGCGACCCGCACCGAAGTGTTGTCCAGTAGTAGCTCGGTTTCCTTGGCCAGGTTGAGCTTGTAGTGGGTGTCGAGGCTGACCTTGCCGTCTTCCAGCACCAGCGGCACGGCATCGCGCACGTAGGGCCAGAACAGCTTCATCTGGCCATCGCTGATCTTCAGCGTGCCTTCGGAGGCGATCGGGGTCAGGCTCAGGGTGCCGCTCCAGTCGATACGGCCACCGGCCGGACCGTTGGCCACCAAGGTCATGTCGGCGTTGTCGTCGGGCAGGGTGCTGAGGTTCTTCAGCTCCAGGTTCATCGAGTCGTAGAGGAACTCGATCGGCTCGCTGGGGCGCAGGTCCTCGAAGTGCAGGTAGCCCTCATTGAGCTTGATGCTGGCGATGCGCACTGGGAACGGGTCGCTGGGTGGCTCCTCGACCTTGGGTTCGCTCGGTGGCAGCTTGAACAGCTGGGCCAGGTTGAGGCTGCCGTCCTTGGCGAACAGCAGCTCGGTGCGCGGCTTGTCCAGCTCCACGGCATCCAGGCGCAGGGCCTTGGTCCACAGGCTGTCCAGCGACAGGTTGGCGTACAGGCGCTCGAAGCCGACCTGCTCCTTGCCGGGCTCGCCGATCTGCAGGCCCCAGAGCGTGAGCTCCAGGCTGAACGGGTTGAGCTCGATGCGTTGCAGGTGCGCCGGCACCGTGGCGTATTGCGCCAGTTGCTGGTTGGCGATGCGCAGGGCGACGCCAGGAAGAATGAGAAAGCCGAGCAGGCTGTACAGGGCCACGAGGGCCAGCAGGGCGCCGAGGGCGCGGGTCAATCCTTTGGGCATGTGTCGCTTCGTCTGTATCAGGCTGGAGTGCTTGGAGTATGGCACGTTAAATCGGTTCCGATGAGCTGAGCAAAATACCTCATTCCAGGCCCATGCGCCGCCGCGCGCGGTGTGCCGAGCTGTCGCGCATGGCCCAGCGCAGCACCGGGGCGGTGTTGATCAGGCCCAGGCGGACCAGGCGCCGCCGCAGCGAACCCTGCTGCAGGCCGAGCATCGTGCTGGCCCAGTCGGGCAGCAAATCGATCCCGGCGTTGAGCATCAGCTTGCCCACCGGCTGCGCCAGGCGACTCGGGGCGGGCGCCCTGCGCAGGATATCCACCACCTCCAGGCTGCGGGCATCACATTGCAGCTGGGGACGCATGCGTTGCAGATAGTCCTCGATCTCGGCGCAGGAGCGCGGCACATCGCGCGCGCCGAGGCGCTCGGCAACCAGGGCGATCTCGGCGTAGTAGGCGTCCTGGCACGCCCGCGGCAGGTTCGGGTTGCGATAGCGCAGGTGGGCGGCGAGAAAGCTGCTGACCTCGGCCACGTGCACCCAGGTCAACAGGTCGGGGTCGCTGGCGGCATAGGGGCGACCATCGGGTGCGCTGCCAACCACCTGCAAGTGGATGGTGCGCACCTTGTCGATCAACCATTCGGCATCGCGGGTCGAGCCGAAGGTGGTGCCGGAAATGAACTGGCTGGTGCGGCGCAGGCGGCCGAGCAGGTCATGGCGGAAGTTCGAGTGGTCCCACACCCCGGCCAGCGCCAGGGGATGCAGCAGTTGCAGCATCAAGGCGCTGATACCGCCCACCAGCATGCTGGGAAAGTCGCCGTGCACCTGCCAGCTGATACTGCCTGGGCCGAACAGGCCAGGGTCGCCCTTGGGCGACTCCAGGTCGAGCTGGCCGAGGGCCAGCCCGGTGAGGCTCATGACCTGGGTTTCGATACGGCGGCGTAGGGCTTCCATGGCGACCTTGCGGCTGGGCGGCCGCCCGGGCCGCGGGTTATTGGTTGAGACGCTTGTCGATCAGGCCCTGGACCACGCTGGGGTCGGCGAGGGTCGAGGTGTCCCCCAGGTTGTCCAGTTCGTTGCAGGCGATCTTGCGCAGTATACGCCGCATGATCTTGCCCGAGCGTGTCTTGGGCAAGGCCGGGGCCCACTGGATCAGTTCCGGCTTGGCGAAGCTGCCGATTTCCTTGCTCACCAGGGCCAGCAGTTCGGCCTTGAGCGCGTCGTCCGGGGTGATGCCGTTCATGGGGGTGACGAAGGCATAGACACCCTGGCCCTTGAGGTCGTGGGGATAGCCGACCACGGCAGCCTCGGCGACGCTGTCGTGCAGCACCAGGGCGCTCTCTACCTCGGCGGTGCCGATACGGTGGCCGGAGACATTGATCACATCGTCGATGCGCCCGGTGATCCAGTAGTCGCCATCGGCGTCGCGGCGGGCGCCGTCGCCGGTGAAGTAGTAGCCGGGCATGGGCTTGAAGTAGGTGTCGACCATGCGCTGGTGATCGCCGTAGACGCTGCGGATCTGCCCGGGCCAGCTGGCCTTGATCGCCAGTAGTCCGGCACCGGGGCCTTCGATCAGCTGGCCTTTGTCATCCAGCAGTACCGGTTGCACGCCGAACATGGGCTGGGTGGCGCAGCCTGGCTTGAGCCGTGGTGTGCCGGGGAGGGGGGTGAGCATGATGCCGCCGGTTTCGGTCTGCCACCAGGTGTCGACGATGGGACAGCGCTTTTTGCCGACCGCCTCGAAATACCATTCCCAGGCTTCCGGGTTGATCGGTTCGCCGACGCTGCCGAGCAGGCGCAGGGTCTCGCGTGAGGTGCCCTGCAATGGCCCGGCGCCTTCGCGCATCAGTGCCCGCAGCGCGGTGGGGGCTGTGTAGAAGATATTCACCCGGTGCTTGTCGACCACCTGCCAGAAACGCGAGGTGTCCGGGTAGTTGGGCACGCCTTCGAACATCAGCGAGATCGCGCCGTTGGCCAGCGGGCCGTAGACGATGTAGCTATGGCCGGTGACCCAGCCGACATCGGCGGTGCACCAGAACACCTCGCCGTCGCGGTAGTCGAACACCGTCTTGAAGGTCATGGTGGCCTGCAGCAGGTAGCCGGCGGTGGTGTGCAGCACGCCCTTGGGTTTACCGGTGCTGCCCGAGGTATAGAGGATGAACAACGGATCTTCGGCGTCCATCGCCTCGGCCGGGCAGTCGTCGCCGGCCTTTGCGGTCGTCTCTTGATAGCAGAGGTCACGGCCTTCACTCCAGGCGATTTCGGCGCCTGTGCGCTTGACCACGAACACGCTGCTCACCGCCGGACAACTGGCCAGCGCCTGGTCGACGTTGTGCTTGAGCGGGATGCGCTTGCCACCGCGCACGCCTTCGTCGGCGGTGATCACGGTGCGGCAGTCGGCGTCGAGGATACGGTCACGCAGGGCATCGGGGGAGAAGCCGCCGAACACCACCGAGTGGATGGCGCCGATGCGCGTGCAGGCAAGCATGGCGTAGGCGGCCTCGGGAATCATCGGCATATAGATGCAGACCCGGTCGCCTTTCTTCACGCCGCGGGCTTTCAGGGCGTTGGCCAGGCGGCAGACCTGGCGGTGCAGTTCGCGGTAGCTGATGGCCTTGCTGTCGGCGGGATTGTCGCCCTCCCAGAGCAGGGCGGTCTGTTCGCCGCGCGTGGCCAGGTGGCGATCGATGCAGTTATGGCTGACGTTGAGCTGGGCGCCGTCGAACCAGCGGGCGCTGCCATTGTGCAGGTCGCATTGCTGCACGCTCGACCAGGGCTTGAGCCAATCCAGGCGCTTGGCCTGTTCGGCCCAGAAGCTGTCGGGGTCATCCACCGACTGGCGGTAGAGGCGATGGTAGTCGGCGTCGCTGAGGGTGGCGGACTGGCTCACGGCCAGGGCCTGGGGAAAGTCACGGATATCGAACATGGCGGGTGGTCCTGCTCTTGTTAGGGGCGAGGGACTGCAACGGCTATTCGATGGACAGTGTAGAAGGTGGGGGTGTTCCCTGGGGGCACGCTGTCCGTGTAGGAGCGGCCTTGTGTCGCGAAAGGGCTGCGCAGCGGCCCCAGCAATCGAGGCAGTATCGCTGAAATCCTGGGGCCGCTGCGCGGCCCTTTCCGGCCGGTCCGACGTCTCGGCAAGGCCGCTCCTACAGAGAGCGGCGGTGTGGCCTATGGCGTCAGCCGCGGTGACGGCCGCGGAAGTAGTTGATCAGGCCCTGGGTCGAGCCATCCTCGGCGTTGTCTTCCTGGGCACCGACCAGGCGCTGGTACACGCCCTTGCCCAGTTCCTTGCCCAACTCCACGCCCCATTGGTCGAAGGCGTTGATGCCCCAGACCACGCTCTGCACGAACACCTTGTGCTCATACATCGCCACCAGCGCACCGAGACGACGCGGGCTGATGCGTTCGACCACCAGGGTGTTGCTCGGGCGGTTGCCCGGAATCACCTTGTGCGGGGCCAGCCTGGCAACTTCGGCTTCGCTCAGGCCCTTGGCGCGCAGTTCGGTCTCGGCTTCCTCGAGGGTCTTGCCGAGCATCAGCGCCTGGCTCTGCGACAGGCAGTTGGCGTACAGCCATTGGTGATGGTCGGCCACCGGGTTGAAGCTCACCACCGGCACGATGAAGTCGGCCGGGATCAGCTGGGTGCCCTGGTGCAGCAACTGGTGGTAGGCATGCTGGCCGTTGCAGCCGACGCCGCCCCAGATCACCGGGCCGGTATCGGTTTTCACCGGGGAGCCGTCGGTCAGCACGCTCTTGCCGTTGGACTCCATGTCCAGCTGCTGCAGGTGCTTGGTGATATTGCGCAGGTAATGGTCGTACGGCAGGATCGCGTGGCTGCGGGCGCCCCAGAAATTGCCGTACCACACGCCCAGCAGGGCCAGCAGCACGGGCATGTTCTTCTCGAATGGCGCGGTCTGGAAGTGCTGATCCATGGTGTAGGCACCGGACAGCAGCTCCTTGAAGTTGGCGGTGCCGATGGCCAGGGCGATCGGCAGGCCGATTGCCGACCATAGCGAGTAGCGCCCACCGACCCAGTCCCACATCGGGAAGATGTTCTCTTCGCGAATACCGAAGGCCACGGCGGCGGCCTTGTTGCTCGACACCGCGATGAAGTGGCGGTACAGCTCGGCTTCCGAGCCGCCCTGGGCCAGGTACCAGGTGCGTGCGGCCTGGGCGTTCTTCAGGGTTTCCAGGGTGTTGAACGACTTCGACGAGACGATGAACAGCGTCGTCTCGGCGCGCAGCTTGGCCGACAGCTCATGGAATTCGCTGCCGTCGATGTTCGCCAGGTAGTGGCAGCGCACGCCGCGCTGGGCATAGGGCAGCAGGGCCTCGGACACCAGCTCGGGGCCGAGGAACGAGCCGCCGATGCCGATGTTGACCACGTCGGTGATCGGTTTTTCGCTATAGCCGCGCCACAGGCCGTCGTGGATGCGCCCGACCAGCTCGGTGATCTGGTTCAGCACCTTGTGCACTTCCGGCATCACGTTGACGCCGTTCACGCTGAGCTTGTCGCCAACCGGGCGGCGCAGGGCGGTGTGCAGCACCGGGCGGCCTTCGGAGGCGTTGATGATCTCGCCGCTGAACATCGACTGGATGGCTGCTTCCAGGTCGACTTCCTTGGCCAGGTTCACCAGCAGGTCACGAGTCTGCTCGGTGATCAGGTTTTTCGAGTAGTCGAGGAACAGGCCGCAGCTGCTCAAGGAGAACTGTTCGAAGCGCTTGCCGTCGGCGGCGAAGGCTTCGCGCATGCTGAAGCCCTGCATGGCGTCGCGGTGGTGTTGAAGCGCCTGCCAGGCGGGCAGCGCCGTCACATCGTGGGGGGTACGGTAATACGCCATTGCGGGTGGTTTCCTTGGTGCATGGTCAGGCTTGGACAGCGGCATTCGTTGCCGGTTGCAAGCTGGACATTATAGGCATTGGCGCCAAGGCGGGAATGGGGGGAGGCAAACGGTGTGGATTAAAAATTGTCACCGGCTGGATACCTGGCGTGCGTGGGGCGACGGTTCGCCGCGCCCACGCGCGGGCGTCAGGCGGTCTGCTCTTCCAGGTGCAGGTAGATGTTGTCGATCAGACGAGTATTACCCAGGTACGCCGCCGCGATCACCACGAGGTCACGGTCGTCGATCATCGCCGGGCGCAGCGTCAGGGCGTGGCGCACTTCCAGGTAGTCCTTGCGCAGGCCTGCCGCTTCCAGTTGCGCCTGGCCCTCGGCGATCAGCGCCGCGAAATCGCGCTGGCCATGGCGCAGGGCCTCGGCGATGCCGTTCAGGGTGCGGTACAGCACCGGGGCGGTGGCTCGCTGTTCTGGCGTCAGGTAGCCATTGCGCGACGACAGCGCCAGGCCGTCCTCGGCGCGCACGGTCGGCTCGCCGATGATCTGGATCGGCATGTTCAGGTCGCGCACCATGGCGCGGATCACCGCCAGTTGCTGGAAGTCCTTTTCGCCGAACACGGCCAAGTCCGGCTGGACCATGTTGAACAGCTTGCTGACCACGGTCGCGACGCCTTCGAAGTGCCCCGGGCGGCTGGCACCGCACAGGCCTTCGGACAGCTGTGGCACGCTGACCCGGGTCTGCACGGCCATGCCGTCGGGGTACATCTCTTCGACGGTGGGGGCGAACAGCAGGTGGCAGCCGGCCTGGAGCAGTTTTTCCTGGTCGGCGGCGAGGGTGCGCGGGTACTTGTCCAGGTCCTCGCCCGCGCCGAACTGCAACGGGTTGACGAAGATGCTGGCGACCACGAAGTCGGCGCGCTGGGCGGCCTTGGTCACCAGGGCGGCATGGCCGCTGTGCAGGTTGCCCATGGTCGGCACGAAGGCGATGCGCTTGCCTTCGCCACGGGCGCGGGCCACGGCGGCGCGCAGTTCACGGACGGTCTTGACGGTATTCATGCGCTGAACCCGTGTTCGCTGCCTGGGAAACTGACGTCCTTGACCGCGCGGACGTAGGCGGCCAGGGCGCTCTGGATATCCGGCTGGCCGGCCATGAAGTTCTTCACGAACTTGGGCACGCGACCGCTGAGCGACAATCCGAGCATGTCATGCAGGACCAGTACCTGGCCATCGGTGGCGCTGCCGGCACCGATGCCGATCACCGGGATGCTCACTGCCTGGGTGATTTCCGCGGCCAGCTCGCTGGGCACGCACTCGAGCAACAGCATGGCCGCGCCGGCCTGTTCCAGGGCGATGGCGTCGGCGCGCATCTGCCGCGCCTGGGCTTCCTGACGGCCCTGGACCTTGTAACCACCGAGCACGTTGACGGTCTGCGGGGTCAGGCCCATGTGCGCGCACACCGGCACACCGCGTTCGGCCAGCAGGCGGATGGTCTCGGCCAGCCAGGCGGCACCTTCGATCTTGACCATGTGGGCGCCGGCGCGCATCAGCTGGGCGGCGTTGGCGAAGGCCAGCTCAGGGGTGGCGTGGGCCATGAACGGCAGGTCGGTGAGGATCAGCGCACCGCTGTTGCCGCGCTTTACGCAAGCGGTGTGGTAGGCCATGTCGTCGTTGCTGACGGGCAGGGTGCTGTCATGGCCCTGCAGGACCATGCCCAGCGAGTCGCCGACCAGCAGGACTTCGACACCCGCATCGCTCGCAGCCTTGGCGAAGGTCGCGTCGTAGCAGGTCAGCATGGTGATTTTTTCACCCTTGGCCTTGAGGCCGTTCAGGGTGGTCAGGGTTACTTCAGGCATGTAGGGGCATCCTCGTTCAGGCGCTGTGAACAACAACTGCGGACAACGCGTGCATTCATCTTCCGGAGCGGCACATCATCGATCGTGATGTTTGGGCGCAGGTCCGTCCGAGCCTAAATGGGTGATTGCGGCATAGTGGCGCCGCGGGACGCCTATAGTCGTGAGCGAGGTGGGGGAAGTCAATAATCCGTGTTACCGCATTGTTACGCCGTGGGTGTTACTGGCGTTACCTTGCTCTGGAACGCCCGGATTACAGGCGTTCCAGGCCGACGAACGGGCACGCCTGGAGCAACTGCTGCAGGACGCGGCCATCGGCGAGGCGGAAGTCGGCGGGCACCAGCTCGGCGAGCGGGTAGAGCACGAAGGGGCGCGCGTGCATGTGATAGTGCGGCACTTTCAGGCGCGGTACATCGATCACCTGATCACCAAACAGCAGCACGTCGAGGTCGAGGGTGCGCGGGCCCCAGCGTTCCTTGCGCACGCGGCCCTGGTCGTTCTCGATGGCTTGCAGGGCATCGAGCAGGTCGAGCGGCGCCAGCGTCGTATCGATGGCCGCCACGGCGTTGGTGTAGCGTGGCTGGCCGGGCAGCAGCGAGTCGCTGGTATAGAAGGCCGACGCCGCCGCCAGGCGAGTGTCGGCCATCAGGTCCAGCGCCTGGAGGGCGCTTTGCAACTGCTCGGCGGGCTGGTCCAGGTTGCTGCCCAGGCCGATGAACGCACGGGTGCTCATGCTCAGTCCCAGGCTTGCTCGTCGTCGCGCTTGCGCTTGGCGCCACTGCGCTTGCGTTTGCGTGGCCCGGCAGTGGTGCTGGCGCCATCGTCGCGGCTGCCCAGCTCGCGGATCATGTCGCGGCGCTGGCTGTCGTTGGCGTCCTGGTAGTCGGTCCACCATTCGCCCAGGCCGTCGGTTTCCTCGCCGGCGCTTTCACGCAACAACAGGAAATCGTAGCCGGCGCGGAAGCGTGGGTTGTCCAGCATCGCATCGGCGCGCTTGCCGCTGCGCCGTGGCAGGCGCTCCTGCATGTCCCAGATCTCGCGGATCGGCAGGGTGAAGCGCTTGGGAATGGCGATGCGTTGGCACTGTTCGGCGATCAGGTCGTGAGCCGCGCCGTTCATGGCCGGGATCGGTGGTACGCCCTGGCTCTGCAGGTACAGCACGCGGCCTGGCAGGGCCGGCCACAGCAGGGCGGCGAACAGGAAGGCCGGGGTGACCGGCTTGCCCTGCTTGACGCGCAGGTCGGTGTTGCTCAGGGCCTGGCTGATCAGGGTGTGGGTGTAGGTCGGGCGCTCTTCCAGGGCGTGGCTGCTGGCTGGGAACAGTGGCTCGAACAGCTCCAGGTCGACCAGCATCTCGAAGGTGATCGCGCCCTGGCCGTTGAGGAACAGCTTCAGGCTCTCTTCGAACAGCCGCGCTGGCGGGATGTCGCGCAGCATAGGTGCCAGCTCGCGGATCGGCGCCACCGTGTGCTTCTCGATGCCGAAGTTCAGCTTGGCGGCGAAACGCACTGCCCGCAGCATGCGTACCGGGTCTTCCTGGTAGCGCTGGGTCGGGTCGCCGATCAGGCGCAGCAGGCGGTTGCGGATGTCGTGGACACCGTTGGCGTAGTCGAGAATGCGCTCGCTGACCGGATCGTAGTACAGGGCGTTGATGGTGAAGTCGCGGCGCTGCGCGTCTTCTTCCAGGGTGCCGTAGACGTTATCGCGCAGGATGCGACCGCTGGCGTTGTGCGACGAGCGGTGGCTGTCGGCCTGGTCTTCATCGGAGTGCGGGGCACGGAAGGTGGCGACTTCGATGATCTCGCGGCCGAAATGAATATGGACCAGCTTGAAGCGCCGGCCAATGATTCGGGCATTGCGAAACTCCGCGCGGACCTGTTCGGGCGTGGCGCTGGTGGCGACGTCGAAGTCCTTGGGGGGGATGCCTAGCAACAGGTCGCGCACGCAGCCGCCGACCAGGTAGGCCTGATAACCGGCCGCCTGCAGACGTTCGACGATGCTCACGGCATGACGGCTGAACTGGCTGCGTTGCAGCGAGTGCTGGCTCTTGTTGATCACTTCAGGCGTGGTGCGCCTGTGGTGCTGGCCACGGACGGGCGGGCGGAACGACTGGAACAGCTTCTTCAGCATGGGATGCACTGTTTGAAGGAATGTTCGGCCAAGGATAGGAGAATGGCCGCATGATGGGCGGGGATTCTAGCATTTACTCGAGGAATCGTGTAGGCGGTATGCCAAGAGGTGATGCAGGCGGGAGAAACGACATGAGGAGCCGAAGCTCCCCATCAAGTCGTTGCGTGCTCTTATTGTTTTTTTGTCGGGCTTCTTGTTTTTGTTGAGTGCCCTGCCCACAAATCCAAACGCTTGTGAGCGACCCCCAAACCAGGGGTGAAGAGCAAACGGATTGCTTTGGTCGCCGAGTTGATGCTGACCTTACGGTCCAATCAGTTCAGGTGCTGCTTTTAAGTGCAGTTTTTGTTGTTCTCTGCCTGATCGTGGGGCAAGCCCCAAACACAACGCCTCTCCAAAAGAATCAGTTAGCTGCGCCTCCGCCGTCTTGTTCTTATTGTGCGTGAGCCGTTTCGTCTTGTTCTTATTCTGAGTTGCAGTGCTTGTTATTGTTCTTGTACCAGACATATAGCAGATGCCGTGCCAACTTTTGAAAATCCAATGAAACCGGGGCTTTCGTCGATTCTGGCCGGGTGCGGGGGCGGGCAAATGTAGAAATTTCGTTACCGTACGCCTCGGCGGATGTTACGCCGAAGGGCAGAGGTAACAGATTTTTGCGGGAACTGATCTGTTACCTCGGGGTGGGCGTTGGTGGTGCCGGCCCTTTCGCGGGCAAGCCCGCTCCCACAGGTATCGCACAGGGTGAGATTGCTATGGGGGCCACTGCCTTGCTGAGATTGGCCCCTGTGGGAGTGGGCTTGCCCACGCACACCGGCGCAGCCGGTGCCAGGCCACTGCATCGCCTGGTTCGCCAGCACGGCTGGAGCACGGGGTTTGAGGTGGGCTTGTTCGCGAGGTGGTCGCAAAGGCTGGGGGAACAGAGGCTGGGCAGGAGGGACCTCCTGCCCGATCAGATCAGTTGTCGCTGGTGGCGTTGCTCTTGCGGCGCGGGATGCCCAGGCGCTGGCGGCGTTCCCACAGGCATTTGCGGCTGACCCCCAGCTTGCGCGCCAGCTCGGTTTCGGTCATGTGGTCCTGGTGTTCGAGCACGAAGTGCTGGAAGTAGTCCTCCAGCGACAGGTCCTCGGTCGGCTCATGGCTGGCGCTGTTGGTACCGTTGCCGACCAGCGCCGGCAGGCTGTCGAGCCCAACGTCGTCGTCCAGGTCGCTCAGCTCGATATCGATGCCCAGCAAGTCAGCGGAAATTTCCGCACTCTCGCTGAGGATCACCGCGCGCTCCACGGCGTTCTCCAGCTCGCGCACGTTGCCCGGCCAGCTGTAGTGACGAATGGCTTGTTCGGCTTCATGGGAGAAGTGCAGGTCGTCGCGGCCGACCCGCGCGCTCTGGCGGGCGAGGAAGGCATTGGCGATTTCGTTGACGTCGCTGCCACGTTCGCGCAGGGCCGGCAGCTTCAGGGCGATCACATGCAGGCGGTAATACAGGTCTTCGCGGAACTGCCCGGCCTTGGCCAGGTTCTTCAGGTCTCGGTGGGTCGCGGCAATCAGGCGCACATCGACCTTTTGCGACTGCACCGAGCCGACCCGGCGGATCTCGCCTTCCTGCAGCACGCGCAGCAGGCGGGCCTGGGCCTCCAGTGGCAGTTCGCCGATCTCGTCGAGGAACAGCGTGCCGCCGTCAGCGGCCTCGACCAGGCCCGCCCGCCCGGCGCTGGCGCCGGTGAACGCGCCTTTTTCGTGGCCGAACAGTTCGGATTCGATCAGGGTTTCCGGGATCGCCGCGCAGTTCACCGAAATCATCGGCGCCTTGGCCCGGCGCGACAGGTTGTGCAAGGCCCGGGCGACCAATTCCTTGCCGGTGCCCGATTCACCCTGGATCAGCACATTCGAGTCGGTGGGCGCGACCTTGCGAATCTTTACGAACAGGTCCTGCATCGGCGCGCAGGAACCGATGATGCCGATCTCGCCGTTGGCCGTGGCGGTTGGCTTGTCGGCGCCGGCCTTGCCATTGGCCGGCCGCGCCTCGGCGACTGGCGCCGCGGCCGGGGCATTCTGGCGGTCGCGCAGGATGCGCGCGACGGCCTGGAGCATCTCGTCGTGGTCGAAGGGCTTGGCGATGTAGTCCACCGCGCCCATTTTCATCGAGTCCACCGCCGAGCGCAGGCTGGCGTAGCTGGTCATGATCAGCACCGGGGTGCCCTGGCCGAGCTTGATCAGCTCGGTGCCGGGGGCGCCGGGCAGGCGCAGGTCACTGACGATCAGGTCGAAGGTGGCAATGCTGAAGCGTTCCTGGGCTTCCTGCACCGAGCCGGCTTCGCTGACCTGGTACTGGTTCCGTTCGAGCAGGCGGCGCAAGGCCGAACGGATGATGGTTTCGTCTTCGACGATCAGAATGTGCGGCATTGATTCAATTCTCTCGACGGTCTCGAATTTCAGGGGACGTCGCTACGACATGCCGGGGCAGGGTCACGCGGATCCGGGTACCACGTTGGCGCTCGATGTCGGCCGGGCTGTCGATGGTGATTTGCCCATAATGCTCTTCCACGATGGAATAGACCAGAGCGAGCCCCAGTCCGGTGCCTTCGCCCGGGTCCTTGGTGGTAAAGAAGGGTTCGAAGAGGCGGTCCATGATGCTTTTCGGAATGCCGCTGCCTTCGTCCTCGACGATCAGGTCCACGGTGTGCTCGCTGCTTTCGCTGCGCACGCGCACGGCGCTGCCGGGGGGCGAGGCGTCGCGGGCATTGGAGAGCAGGTTGATCAGCACCTGGGCCAGGCGTTGCGGGTCACCTTCGACCCAGTGTTGCGGGTCGCAGAGGTTGAAGAACTGTACTTCGAAATTGCGCCGGTTCAACGCCAGCAGACCAATGGCGTCCTGCGCCACTTCGGCCAGGCACACTGGCTCTTCGCTGTTCTGCTGGCTGCCGCCGGCGTGGGCGAAGCTCATCAGCGACTGGACGATGCGTGATACGCGCTTGGTCTGCTCGAGGATCTGGCTGGACAGCTCGATCAGCTCGCCGTCGCCCTCGCGCTCTTCGCGCAGGTTCTGTGCCAGGCAGGCGATGCCGGTGATCGGGTTGCCGATCTCGTGGGCCACGCCGGCGGCCAGGCGGCCGATGCTGGCCAGGCGCTCGGAGTGCACCAGCTTGTCTTCCAGGGCCTGGGTTTCGGTCAGGTCTTCGACCAGCAGCACCAGGCCGCTGTTGCCGGGGGCCAGCGGCTCGTCGATGGCCGCCTTGTGCAGGTTGAGCCAACGTGGTTGGCCGTCGAGGGCCAGGCGTTGCTTGTGTAGGTGTTCGTCGGGCACGTTGATGAACCCTTGCAGCAGCCCGCGCCAAGGCTCGGCGATGGTCACCAGGCGTGAGCCGACCACGTGCTTGGCGGCGATCCCGGTGAGCTCTTCCATGGCCTTGTTCCACATCAGGATCTCCTGGTCCTTGGCCAGCGAGCAGACGCCCATGGGCAGCTCCTGCAAGGTCTGGCGGTGGTAGCGGCGCAGGGCGTCGAGCTCGGCGGCAAGGCCGGTCAGGCGCGAGTGGTAGTCCTCGAGGCGGCTTTCGATGAAGTGAATGTCCTCGGTGACGTAGTTTTCGTTGCCGGACTTGTAGGGCAGGAAGGTCTCGACCATGTCCTGGGCCACGCTGGGGCCCATCAGGCCGGAGAGGTTGGCCTCGATGCGGTCGCGCAGGCGGCGCAGCGCATAAGGGCGGCGCTCGTCGAAGGGCAGGTAGAGGTCGCGCAGGGCCTGCTCGACTTCCTTCTGCGCGGCCTTGGCGCCCAGCGGCTTGGCCAGCTGGGTGGCGAACTCCTGGGGCGAGGCGGCGTGCAGTTCGCGGCGTTGCGGCCGGCGCACGTTGTCCACCGCGCAGGCCTCGGCGGCGCTAACTTCTTCGCTGCTGGCGTTGGTGAACAGCGAGATCAGGGTGAACAGCAGGACGTTGGCCGCCAGCGAGGCGATGGCCGCCATGTGCCAGCTGGTGTCGTCCAGCACGTAGATCATGTCCAGCAGCGGGATGTAGAAGCCCTGCAGATTGCCCAGCAGCGGCAGCAGCATGGTCACCATCCACACCAGGGTGCCGGCCAGCAGGCCGGCGATGAAACCGCGGCGGTTGGCGGTCGGCCAGTACAGCACCGAGAGTACGCCGGGCAGGAACTGCAAGGTGGCGACGAAGGCGACGATGCCCAGGTTGGCCAGGCTCTGGTGGTTGCTCTGGGTGAGGTAGAAGATGAAACCGGCGGTGATGATGGCGACGATCAGCGCCCGGCGTGTCCACTTCAGCCAGCGGTAGATGTTGCCTTCGGCTGGTGGCTGGTACAGCGGCAGCACCAGGTGGTTCAGGGCCATGCCCGACAGGGCCAGGGTGGTGACGATGATCAGGCCGCTGGCGGCCGACAGCCCGCCGATGTAGGCCAGCAAGGCCAGTGCCTGGTTGTCGGCGGCAATGCCCAGGCCCAGGGTGAAGTACTCGGGGTTGGTGCTGGCGCCCAGGCGCAGACCGGCCCACAGGACCAGCGGCACGGCCAGGCTCATCAGCAGCAGGAATAGCGGCAGGCCCCAGCTGGCGCTGACCAGCGCGCGGGGGCTGAGGTTTTCGGTGAAGGCCATGTGGTACATGTGCGGCATGACGATCGCTGAGGCGAAGAACACCAGCAGCAAGGTGCGCCACGGGCCTTCCTGCAAGGGCGTGTGCAGCGCGGCGAGGGCGGTCTGGTTCTGCAGCAGCCAGACCTCCAGGCCATGGGGGCCGCCGAACACGCCATACAGCGCGTACAGGCCGATACCGCCCAGGGCCACCAGCTTGATCACCGATTCGAAGGCGATGGCGAACACCAGGCCCTCGTGCTTTTCGCGGGTGGCGATATGGCGCGAGCCGAAGAAGATGGTGAACAGGATGATCAGCGCGCAGAAGGCGAAGGCTACCCGTGCCTTGACCGGCTCGCCGGTGAGGATGCTGATCGAGTCGGCCACTGCCTGGATTTGTAACGCCAGCAACGGCAGCACACCGATCAGCATGATCACCGTGGTCAGCGCGCCGGCCCAGGTGCTGCGAAAGCGAAACGCCAGCAGGTCGGCCAGCGACGAGAGCTGGTAGGTGCGGGTGATCTTGAGGATCGGGTAGAGCAACACTGGGGCCAGCAGGAACGCGCCGGACACCCCGAGGTAACAGGCGAGGAAGCCGTAGCCATACTGGTAGGCCAGGCCGACCGAGCCGTAGAAGGCCCAGGCACTGGCGTAGACGCCCAGCGACAGGGTGTAGGTCAGGGGGTGGCGAATGACCGCGCGCGGGATCAGCCCGCGTTCGCTGATCCAGGCCACGCCGAACAGCACCAGCAGGTAGGCGGCGCTGATCAGGATCATCTGGGTCAGGCTAAAGCTCATCGGCATCTCGTTGGCTCTGCAGGATGAAGGTGACGACGATCAGGATCAGCCAGAGCAGGTAAGGGCGATACCAGGCTCCGGTCGGTTCGATCCACCAGTCCATGATGGCCGGGGAGAACAGGTAGATCCCCACGACCAGAAGCAGGACCAAACGATAGATGTACATGCTGGCCTCGAGGGTTGGGCGCTGCGGGTTTGGACTTATTATTGGCGCAAATGATGGCGGCGATGCTAGCGGGAATCGGTGGTGTTCGCCAAGGGTTTGAATTTGTTCGGCTTTTGATCTTTGTGAAACGCAGGGCTTGCTGTCTTGCGCGGTCCCTGTAGGAGCGGCCTTGTGTCGCGATGGGGCGCGTAGCGGCCCCAGGTTTTCAGTGTTTCCTCAGATATTGCCGGGGCTGCTTTGCAGCCCATCGCGACACAAGGCCGCTCCTACAGGGACCGCGTAGGCCGGTCGGACCAGGGCATTAATGCAGTTCAGCCTCGGGCACTGTCATTTGCCGGGCAATATTCTCCGGCCGCCACTGCTGCCTGGCCACGGCAAGCACCTCGGCCGGGCTGGCGCCCGCCAGCGCCGGATCGGTCTGCTGGCCAAGCGCGCGCAGCGCCCGCAACAGCAACGGCGTTGCCTGGTCAGCATCCAGCGGCGGCGAACGGTACGACTTGCCCAGCTTGTGCCCGTCGGGCTGCACGATCAGCGGAATATGCAGGTAGCGCGGTTGGGAAAAACCCAGCAACTCCTGCAGGTACAGCTGGCGTGGCGTGTTGTCGAGCAGGTCGGCCCCACGCACGATATCGGTGACGCCCTGCCAGGCATCGTCCAGTACCACCGCCAGCTGGTAGGCATAGAGCCCATCGCGACGCTGGATGACAAAATCGCCCACCTCGCGGCCCAGGTGCTGTTCGAACGGGCCCTGGACGCGGTCGCTGAAGCGGTAGATCAGCTCCGGTACTCGCAGGCGGATCGCCGCGCCTTCGCGGGCATGGCCGGCATTGCGGCAAAAGCCCGGGTAGATGCCGTTGTGGCCTTCGAGTTGCTTGCGCGAGCAGGTGCAGGCGTAGGCCAGGCCCATGTTGAACAGGCGCTCGACCACTGCGGCGTAGGCGTCATGGCGCTGGCTCTGGAACACCACTTCGCCATCCCACTCCAGCCCGTAGCGCTCCAGGGTCTGCAGGATCGCGTCACGGGCGCCGGGCATTTCCCGGGGTGGGTCGGTGTCTTCCATGCGCAGTAGCCAGCGGCCACCGACCGCGCGGGCATCGAGCCAGGAGGCGAGGGCGGCGACCAGCGAGCCGAAGTGCAGGAAACCACTGGGGGTGGGGGCGAAGCGGCCGATGTAGCGGGAGTCGGTCATGGATTGCGCAGCTATATAAATGAAAACGGGGCGCATGATGCGCCCCGCTCGGGTGGGAAAAGGATCAGCCTTTGCCGACGGTCTTTTCCTTCTTCTCCGCGATTTCCTTGCAGTCGAAGCACAGGTCGGCGGTAGGGCGGGCCTCGAGGCGACGCAGGCCGATCTCGATGCCACAGGAGTCGCACCAGCCGTATTCGTCGTCCTTGATCTTGTCGAGGGTTTTGTCGATCTTCTTGATCAGCTTGCGCTCGCGATCGCGGTTGCGCAGCTCCAGGGCGAATTCTTCTTCCTGGCTGGCACGGTCGGCCGGGTCGGGGAAGTTGGCTGCTTCGTCCTTCATGTGGTCCACGGTGCGATCGACACTGACCATCAGCTCGCCTTTCCAGGCATTAAGGAGCTTGGTGAAGTGTTTTTTCATGGGCTCGCCCATGTACTCCTCACCCTTGGTCTCTACGTAAGGCTCGACACCGTACATGGTCTGGACTTTTTGCTTTTCTACGGTGGACATGAATAGACCGCCTCTCACTCATCTGATCCAATGCGCAGGCTTGCTTCCATCTCCGGCGCCCGCCGGCCCTGCGACTGCGAGCCGCCGAACTTACCAGATAGATCCAGGGTGCGCTACCCCGCCCTATGCCTGCTATTGACAGCGGCGCGGGCGGCACGTTCGCAGGCCCGCACAGGTAGAATCACCAGTTTAGACCTAATTGAGAGAAGGCCCATGGCTCAGCCACACAGTGCGCGCAGTCGCGCCATCGAACCCTTCCACGTGATGGCCCTGCTGGCGCGCGCCAACGAGCTGCAGGCCGCCGGCCACGACGTGATCCACCTGGAGATCGGCGAGCCCGACTTCACCACCGCCGCGCCGATCGTCGCCGCCGGCCAGGCCGCCCTGGCCGCCGGGCATACCCGCTACACCGCGGCCCGTGGCCTGCCGCAGCTGCGTGAGGCGATCGCCGGGTTCTATGGTCAGCGCTACGGTGTCGACCTCGACCCCGAGCGCGTACTGATCACCCCGGGCGGCTCTGGTGCGCTGTTGCTGGCCAGTAGCCTGCTGGTCGATCCAGGCAAGCACTGGCTGCTGGCCGACCCAGGCTACCCGTGCAACCGCCACTTCCTGCGCCTGGTCGAGGGTGGCGCGCAGCTGGTGCCGGTGGGGCCGGACGTCAATTACCAACTGACCGCCGACCTGGTCGAGCGCTATTGGGACAAGGACACGGTCGGTGCCCTGGTGGCCTCGCCGGCCAACCCGACCGGCACGGTGCTCGACCGTGACGAGTTGGCCAGCCTGTCCATGGCCACCCGCGAGCGCCATGGGCACCTGGTGGTCGACGAGATCTATCACGGCCTGACCTACGGCATGGACGCGCCCAGTGTGCTGGAAGTGGACGACCAGGCGTTTGTCCTGAACAGTTTTTCAAAATATTTCGGCATGACCGGCTGGCGCCTGGGTTGGCTGGTGGCGCCGCCATCGGCGGTCGGCGACCTGGAAAAGCTGGCACAGAACCTCTACATCAGTGCCCCGAGCATGGCCCAGCATGCCGCGTTGGCCTGCTTCGAGCCGCAAACCCTGGCGATTCTCGAAGAGCGCCGCGCCGAGTTCGCCCGGCGTCGCGACTACTTGCTGCCGGCCCTGCGGGCACTGGGCTTCGGCATCGCCGTCGAGCCCCAGGGGGCGTTCTACCTGTATGCCGATATCAGCGCGTTCGGTGGCGATGCCTTCGCGTTCTGCCGGCATTTCCTCGAGACCGAGCACCTGGCCTTTACTCCGGGCCTGGATTTCGGTCGCCACCAGGCCGGCCACCATGTGCGGTTTGCCTATACCCAGAGCCTGCCGCGCCTGGAAGAGGCGGTGCAGCGTATCGCCCGTGGCTTGCAGAGCTGGCAGGGCTGAGCATGCTGTTTCCCGAACTCGAACAAGCGCGCTTGCTGCGTCGCTACAAACGCTTCCTGGCCGATATCGAACTGGCCAATGGCGAGCAACTGACCATCCACTGCCCGAACACCGGCTCCATGCTCAACTGCATGCGCGAGGGCGGGCAGGTCTGGTTCAGCCGCTCCAACGACCCCAAGCGCAAGCTGCCCGGCACCTGGGAAATCAGCGAGACGCCCCAGGGCCGGCTGGCCTGCGTCAATACCGGGCGAGCCAACGCGGTGGTCGAGGAGGCACTGCGTGCCGGGCTCATCAGCGAACTGGCCGGCTTCATCACGCTCAAGCGCGAAGTGCCCTACGGCGAGGAGCGCAGCCGGATCGACTTCTATCTGGAGTTCGCTGACGGCAGCAAGGCCTATGTCGAGGTCAAGAGTGTGACC
This sequence comes from Pseudomonas xantholysinigenes, assembly GCF_014268885.2. Lineage (NCBI taxonomy): Bacteria > Pseudomonadati > Pseudomonadota > Gammaproteobacteria > Pseudomonadales > Pseudomonadaceae > Pseudomonas > Pseudomonas xantholysinigenes. The sequence goes on from NZ_CP077095.1 coordinate 793,514, forward strand.
CTGGGTTATCCGGACACGCCGGTGGCGGCCTTCCCCGACGCCGTTACCCAGCGCGGCGCCAAGCACCTGCGCGAGCTGGCGGCCCTGGCTCGGCAAGGGATTCGCGCGGTGCAACTGTATTGTGTGAACCTGACCGGCATAGAGGCGGTGCGCCCGGCCGAGGAAATCGACGCCGCCTACGCCCAGGCGTTGCGCGCCGCGGTGGCGGAGGGTGTCGAGGTGCTGGCCTATGGCACGCGCCTGGATGCCCGGCAATTGGTCATTGATCGCCCGTTGCCGGTATTGCTGACCCGCTGAGCCAGATGCCCTGGCTGTCTTCCTGGCAGCCCAGGACATCCAGCCATTGGCCCTCGCACGGGCCGGCCACGCATTCGCCACTTTCTATAAGGAACAACGCCCCGTGATGGGCGCAGTGGATCAGGCTCGCGCTGTCGTCGAGGAACCGCTCCGGTGCCCAGTTGAGCGGGATGCCCCGGTGCGGGCAACGATTGCGATACAGATGGACCTTGCCTTGGCGGCGCACGCCGAACAGCGGCTCGCCAGCTACGCTGAAGGCGCGGCTGTGGCCTTCGGCGAGGTCGCTGGAGGCGCAGAGAAAATGCATGGGCAGGGCTTCTTCCGGTCAAGTCGTGTGACAAAGGGATGGCTTGACGCTTCAATGCGAATAATTATCAAATTGCCGCATGCGTCGCGCCAGGCTGTCTATGGTGCGCAACTGCGCCGCCGGCCACAAGGTTGGCGACCTGCCTTCTGTAAAGGAACCCGATGATGCGCCGTCCCGCTGCCCTGATCGCCTTGTGTGCCGGTCTTGCCCTGACTACCCAGGCCCTGGCCACCGAACTGCCGCAACGCTGGGTCAGTGCCGGTGGCGCCCTCAGCGAGTGGATCAGTGCCCTCGGTGGTGAGCAGCGCTTGGTCGGTGTCGATACCACCAGCCAGCACCCGGAGTCGCTCAAGACCCTGCCAAGCATCGGTTACCAGCGGCAGCTGTCCGCCGAGGGCATCCTCAGCCTGCGCCCGGATGTGCTGGTGGGCACTGAAGAAATGGGACCGCCGCCGGTGCTGGCGCAGATTCGCAAGGCCGGCGTGCGTGTCGAGCTGTTCTCCAGCAAGGCCGAGATCGACGCGGTGGACGAAAACCTCAAGCACCTGGGGGCGCTGCTGGGCAGCCAGCAGAAGGCCGCCGAACTGGCTGACGACTATCGCCAGCAGCTGGCGCAACTGCACAAACAGGTCGAACAGGCCCAAGCCGGGCAGCAAGCGCCGGGCGTGCTGCTGCTGGTCGGCCATGCGGGTGCCAAGCCGATGATTGCCGGGCAAGGGACTGCCGGTGACTGGGTGGTACGCCAGGCGGGCGGTCGCAACCTGGCCGACCACCAGGGCTACAAGAACTTCTCGGTGGAGGCCCTGGCAGCGCTGAATCCGGATGTGGTGGTGTTCTCCGACCGGGCCCTGAGCGGCGAACAGGCCCTGCAGGCGCTGATCAAGGAAAACCCGGCACTGGCAACCTCGCGGGCAGTGCGTGACAAGCGCTTGGTGTCTCTCGACCCGACACTGCTGGTTGGCGGCCTGGGCCCGCGCTTGCCGGCGACACTGCATGAGCTGGCGGCCAGCTTCTACCCTGCGGCCAAGGCCAGTCTCACCCCATGAGGCAGCGGGTCCAGCCGCGCACGCTGTTCATCGTCCTGGCCCTGTTGTGCTTGCTGGCGGTCTGGCTGTCGCTGGCGCTGGGGCCGGTCAGTTTGCCGCTGTTCGACACCTTGCGCGCCGGGCTGCGGCTGCTTGGCGTGCCGGTGGCGGGTGAGGGCTTGGAGCAGGCCGAAATGATCCTGGGCCAGATCCGCCTGCCGCGCACCTTGCTGGGGCTGGCGGTGGGCGCGGTGCTGGCGTTGTCGGGCGTGGCGATGCAAGGGCTGTTTCGCAACCCTCTGGCCGATCCGGGATTGGTGGGCGTGGCCAGTGGTGCGGCGCTGGGCGCGGCAGTGGCGATTGTCGGCGGCAGTTGGCTGGGAGGCATCCCTGAGTGGTTCGCGCCCTATCTGCTGTCGCTCTGCGCGTTCGTCGGTGGTCTGGGGGTGACCGCGATGGTCTATCGCTTGGGCCGGCGCGACGGGCAGACCAATGTCGCCACCATGCTGCTGGCCGGTATCGCCATGACCGCGCTGGGTGGCTCGGCGGTGGGCCTGTTCACCTACCTGGCCGATGACGCCACCCTGCGCACCCTGACGTTCTGGAACCTGGGCAGTCTCAATGGCGCCAGTTACGAGCGCCTGTGGCCGTTGCTGCTGGTGGCGGCGGCGGTGGCGCTGTGGTTGCCGCGTCGGGCCCAGGCGCTCAATGCCTTGCTGCTGGGTGAGTCGGAGGCCCGCCACCTGGGGATCGAGGTGGAGGCGCTCAAGCGCGAACTGGTGTTCTGCACCGCCCTGGGGGTCGGCGCGGCGGTGGCCGCTGCCGGGTTGATCGGCTTCATCGGCCTGGTGGTGCCGCACCTGGTGCGCCTGGTGGCCGGCCCGGATCACCGAGTGTTGCTGCCTGCGTCGTTGCTGGCCGGCGGTACGCTGCTACTGTTCGCCGATCTGATCGCGCGCCTGGCGCTGGCGCCTGCGGAACTGCCAATCGGTATCGTCACGGCCTTCATCGGTGCGCCGTTCTTCCTGTTCCTGCTGGTGAAGGTGCGCAACTGATGCTCGATGTCCAAGGCCTGTCTCTAGTGCGCGGCGGCACTGAAGTACTGCGCGATATCAACCTGACCTTGCAGCCTGGGCGGATCCTTGGCGTGCTTGGGCCCAATGGTGCTGGCAAGAGCAGCTTGCTTGGCGTGTTGTGTGGTGAGTTGGCCCCCGCTGCCGGGCGTGTGCAGCTCGATGGGCGCGCGCTGCACGAGTGGGCTGGGCAGGAACGTGCCCGGCGCCTGGCGGTATTGCCGCAGGCCTCCAGCCTGGGGTTCGCCTTCAGTGTCGAGGAGGTGGTCGGCCTGGGCCGCCTGCCCCATGCCAGTGGTCGTCAGCGCGACGCCGAGATCGTTGCCGCAGCGCTGGCGGCGGCGGATGCACAGCACCTGGTGGCGCGCAGCTACCTGGCGCTCTCTGGAGGCGAGCGCCAGCGTGTGCACCTGGCCCGGGTGCTGGCCCAGCTGTGGCCGGGCGAGGCCGGCACCACGCTGTTGCTTGACGAGCCAACCTCCGCGCTTGATCCGTTGCACCAGCACACTACCCTGCAAGCCGTGCGCGACTTCGCCGACCGTGGCGCGGCGGTGCTGGTGATCCTGCATGACCTCAACCTGGCGGCGCGCTACTGTGACCATATCCTGCTGCTGGAGCAGGGCCGTTGCCATGCGCTGGATACCCCCGAGCAGGTGTTGACCCCGGTGGCGCTGCGCGCGGTGTTCGGTATCGATGTGCTGGTGCAGGCGCACCCGGAGCGCGGCCATCCGTTGATCATCACTCGCTAGGGTCTGTACGAAATGTGTCTGCGCGAAGGCCAGACAAGGCGAAACAGGGGGAGGAAGCGGAGAGTACTGGAGTACATGAGCATTCCGAGCCCTGTTTCAACGCAGTATGGGCGAGTGCAGATACATTTCGTACAGAGCCTAGGAGCCTGAGCCATGCGCCATCCTCTGTTGTCCTGCATACCGATCTGCCTGGCGCTGGTCTTGGCGGGCTGCCAGGCCAGCCTGCCACCGCTGCCGGCCTGGCAGAGCAGCGAAGGGCGCGACAGCGCGCAGTTGGGGCAGATCCGCGAGTTGTCCACAGGCAGGCTGCTGAACCCTGAGCAACTGGTCGAACGGCTGGCCGTCGCACCTCGGGTACTGGTGGGCGAGAAGCACGACAACCCTGATCAGCATGCCTTGCAGCTCTGGTTGTTACAGGCACTGGACAGCCGCAGGCCCCAGGGCAGCCTGCTGCTGGAAATGCTCGAGCCCGGCCAGCAAGCAAGGGTCGACGCACAAAAGGGCGGGCTCCCGGCGGACCTGCCCAAGGCGCTCGACTGGCAGGCCGGCTGGGACTGGAATCTGTATGGGCCGATCGTGCGCGAAGCCTTGGCGCGACCCTACCCACTGCTGGCCGCCAACTTGACGCCCGTGGACATCAAGCAAGCCTACCGCCAACCCTCGACACCGCCAGGCTCGCGGTCCAATGCGCCTGCCGTGGTACAGGCGCTGGGCGAGTACGTGCGCGCAGGCCACTGTGACCTGCTGCCGGCAAGCCAGTTGCCAGCGATGCTCAGTGTTCAGCAGCAGCGTGACCGGCGCATGGCCGAGCGTCTGCTCGACGCGCCGCAACCGGCCATGTTGTTCGCCGGTAGCTTCCATGCGCGCAAGGACCTTGGCGTGCCCCTGCACCTGATCGACCTCGGCGCCCAGGGTGAAAGCCTGGTGTTGCTGCTGGCGGAGGTTGGCGAGGTGATCGAGCCAGCCATGGCCGACTACGTCTGGTATACCGCGGCGCTCCCGGCACAGGACTACTGCGCCCAACTGCGCAAGGCCCCTTGAAGCGCAGGCAAAAAAAGACCCGGCAAAGTGCCGGGTCAATAACCGTGATTAGCCTGATGAGGAGATAATCTGAGCGTCCGAACCAGGGAGCATTCAGTTTATCCAACCAGTCTCGCGACCGGTTGTGATAATCATAACGATTCTCATTTCGTAGTCAATGCCTTTTGCCAAATTATTTTTCGCTTTTCTGCGCCTGGCTCTTGGCATCGAGTTGTTGATTGAGCGCCTCCTTGCGTTCGGCCGGCAGGTCGTTCCAGTGCAGGTCCAGCAGGGCCCCCTCGATGGCGTACAGCAACACCTTCGAAGCCCGAAAACCCCGCGTTCTCACCGCCTGATAGGCACCCACCGCGCCGAGCCGGCGCAAGTCCGATGCACTGTGGATCCCGACGGCGTGCAGCCATTGCGCGGAGGTCTTGCCAAGGTTTTTCAGATGCTGCAATTCATCGTTCATCGAGCCTCCTTGCGATGGCTGAACGGGTCGTGGGGATAAATCGCGAGCAGGTCAGTGAGGAGTGTAGCGGGGGTTGGAGATTGCGCGGCCTTTTGCCATCTGTCGGCGACGGGATGCTGCCTGGCGGTCGATCACAAGCTGTGCCAGCCCCCTGTGGGAGCGGGTTTACCCGCGAAGCAGGCGCTGCGGTGTGTGGCACCGGCGTTGCCGGTGTTCGCGGGCAAGCCCGCTCTCACAGGGATCGCGCCATATCAAGGCATCCGGGCAAGTCAGATGTCCCCGCAGTGTCAGGTCGGCAACAGCTGCTCAGCGAGCGCCGCGATAACGCATCCGCGTGCCGAACTTCACCGACATCAGGATTTCGTCGGCACTCAGCTCGGCAGGGAAGTAGGTCCCGGAAATCTGCGCATGCGCCAGGCTTGCGCCTTCCAGGCCGTTTTCGCGCAAGTCCAGTCCGCGCAGGTCGGCGGCGCGGAAGTAAGCGTCGGTGAAATCGATGCCCTTCACATCCAGGTCGCGCAGGTCCAGCCCACGGAAATCACCACCGCGAAAATCAATGGACGGGTGTGCGGCCTTGACCCGGTTGAACTCGGCGATCTTCTCGTCGCGCACCAGGGTGAACAGCAGGTTATCCAGCTGACGGGGTTGGTTCATGGTGGCGCCTCCTCCGTGGGGTGTGATGATATTGTAATGCCATCACTGGAGGGGCGCCGGACTTCAGACGTGAACTGTCGACTGCTTCACGCCTTGGGGTTCAAAGGCCGGGCAGGCGTTGGCGAATCTGCTCGATCACCTTGTTCATATTGCTGGCGTCCTGGGTGTCGACGCGGGTGCTTTGCGCCAGTTCTTCGGCATCCAGCGGCTCGCGGCTGGCCTGTTGCGCCTGGATCACTTCCAGGGTGGCATCCGACGGGTCGATGGCTTCGGCCTGGCGCTGAGCCAGCCAGCTGGCGATCACCGCGTCGGGCGCCTGGCAGTCGAGAATCAGGAACGGCACGCCGGTTTCGCTGGCGACCTGCGCCGCCGCCTTGCGCTGGCCTTGCTTGAGGTAGGTGGCGTCGATCACGACCGGGAAACCAGCGTGCAGGATGGTCGCGGCCAGTTCATGCAGGCGCTGGTAGGTAGCGGTACTGGCTTCTTTATCGTAGATGCCGGCCTCGAGCTGACCTGCGTTGTCTGCCGATTGCTTGCCGAACAGGCGCTTGCGCTCGACATCCGAACGCACGCGGACTGCGCCCAGCGCTTCGACCAGGCGCATGGCCACGTGGCTCTTGCCCACCGCCGAGACGCCCTCGGTGATGGCCAACAGGCGCGAGGGGATGGCGCTGTAGCTTTCGGCAAGGTTGGCGTAGTTGCGGTAGGTGCGCAGGGTGGTGGCGCGCTGCACGCCGTCGGCATCGGGCGCCAGGCTGAACAGCGCGACCTTGGCCCGCACCAGGGCGCGGTAGGCCTTGTAGAAGTTCAGCAGCTCCAGGCCTTGGTAGTCACCGGTCAGCTCCAGGTACTGGCTGATGAAACGCCGCGACAGGCACTTCAGGCCGCGGTCCTCAAGGTCCATGGCCAGGAAGCCGACGTCGGCGTAGACGTCGGTCAGGCGGAACGGCTCGTTGAACTCGATGCAGTCGAAGATCACCACCTTGCCGTCGATCAGGGTGGCGTTACCCAGGTGGATGTCGCCGTGGCATTCACGGATGAAACCATTGGCCTTGCGCGCCTCGAGCAGGCTATGCAGGCGCTTGAAGCTGTCCTGGGCCCAGGCTTGCAGGTTGTCCAGTTGTTGCAGGTCGGCCTTGTCGGTGAGGAATGGACGGATCTGCTCGAAGTTTTGCTCCACCGGCGCCATGACCGCATCCGGGGTGCCCAGCGGATGTTCGACCGACACTTTCGGCGCCTGCAGGTGGAACTCGGCGATCTGCCGGGCCATCTGGTCGATGTGGCCGGCGTTCAGCTCGCCATTGGCCTGCAGGGTGCTGAGCATCTGGTCCTGGGGGAACTGGCGCATCTTCAGCGCGTACTCGATCGCCGGGCCTTCGCCACCGATCTGCGGGGCCTCGACACTGCCGGTGATCGGCAGCACTTCCAGGTACAGGCCTTCGGTCAGGCGCTGGTTCAGGCGCAGTTCTTCGTTACAAAAATGCCCGCGCTGGTCGAGGCCGGTGAAGTCGAGGAAGCCGAAGTTCATCGGCTTCTTGATCTTGTAGGCGTATTCGCCAGTGAGCAAAACCCAGGAGATGTGCGTCTCGATGAGCTGGAAGCCCGCGACGGGGTGCGGATAGAGGGCGGGGTTCTGCAGCGCGCTGATCAGGGCTTGGCTCACGGATCATCCTTTACGGGTCAGGGAATTCGAATCGGACATTATGGTCAATGGTGCCGTCCCTGCAAACCGCCGAGGGGCGCCTGCCCCCCATTTCCAAAGTGCGTATAATCCGCCGCCATGACACGAACCCGAAATTCCCGCACTCCTCAAAAACGCCCGTCCGGCCGCTCCCGCGCCTGGCTGGGCTGGGCGCTCAAGCTCAGCCTGGTCGGCCTGGTGGTGATCGCCGGTTTCGCGGTCTACCTCGATGCCACCGTCCAGGAAAAGTTCTCTGGCAAGCGCTGGACCATTCCTGCCAAGGTGTATGCCCGGCCGTTGGAGCTGTTCGTCGGCCAGAAGCTGAGCAAGAACGACTTCCTCACCGAACTCGATGCCCTGGGTTATCGCCGCGAAAGCGTGGCCAACGGCCCGGGCGCCGCGTCGGTCAATGGCAACAACGTCGACCTCAACACCCGCGGCTTCCAGTTCTATGAAGGTATGGAGCCGGCGCAGTTCGTGCGCGTGCGTTTCTCCGGCGACTACGTCGCCGGCCTGAGCGGCGCCAATGGCGGCAAGCTCGATGTGGTGCGCCTCGAACCGCTGATGATTGGCGGCATCTACCCGAAGAACCTTGAAGACCGCATTCTGATCAAGATCGACCAGGTGCCGCCGTACCTGGTGGAAACCCTGATCGCCACTGAGGACCGCGATTTCTACAGCCACTTTGGCGTGTCGCCCAAGTCCATCGCCCGTGCCGTCTGGGTCAACACCTCGTCCGGCGCCATGCGCCAGGGTGGCAGTACTCTGACCCAGCAGTTGGTGAAGAACTTCTTCCTTACCAATGAGCGCAGCCTCAGCCGCAAGCTGACCGAGGCGATGATGTCGGTGCTGCTGGAAATGCACTACGACAAGCGCGAAATCCTCGAGGCCTACCTCAACGAAGTGTTCATCGGCCAGGACGGCCAGCGCGCGGTGCACGGTTTCGGCCTGGCCAGCCAGTTCTTCTTCAGCCAGCCGCTGCAGGAGCTCAAGCTGCACCAGATCGCCTTGCTGGTGGGCATGGTCAAGGGCCCGTCCTACTACAACCCGCGGCGTTATCCCGAGCGCGCCCTGCAGCGTCGCAACCTGGTGCTCGACCTGCTCGCCGAGCAAGGCGTGGCGCCCCAGGAGGTCGTCGACGCGGCGAAGAAAATGCCGCTGGGCGTGACCAAGCGCGGCAGCCTGGCCGACAGCTCGTTCCCGGCCTTCCTTGACCTGGTCAAGCGTCAGCTGCGCCAGGACTACCGCGACGAGGACTTGACCGAGGAAGGCCTGCGCATCTTCACCAGTTTCGACCCGATCCTGCAGATGAAGGCCGAAACCGCCATGAGCGAGACCTTCAAGCGCCTTGCTGGACGCAAGGGCGCCGATGAGGTGGAGTCGGCGATGGTCGTGACCAACCCGGAAACCGGTGAAGTGCAGGCGCTGATCGGCAGCCGCCAGTCGGGCTATGCCGGTTTCAACCGCGCCATCGACGCGGTGCGGCCGATCGGCTCGCTGGTCAAGCCGGCGGTGTACCTGACCGCGCTGGAGCAACCCAGCAAATTCACCCTGACCACCTGGGTGCAGGACGAGCCGTTCTCGGTCAAGGGCGCCGATGGCCAGGTCTGGCGGCCACAGAACTATGACCGCCGCCCCCACGGCACCATCTACCTGTACCAGGGCTTGGCCAACTCCTACAACCTGTCGACCGCCAAGCTCGGTCTGGAAGTAGGTGTGCCCAACGTGATCAAGACCATCGGTCGGCTGGGCGTTCAGGTCGAGTGGCCGGCGTTCCCGTCGATGTTGCTGGGCGCTGGTGGCATGTCGCCGATGCAGGTGGCGACCATGTACCAGACCATTGCCAACGGCGGCTTCAACACGCCGATGCGCGGTATCCGCAGCGTGCTCACCGCCGAAGGCGAGCCACTCAAGCGCTACCCGTTCCAGATCCAGCAGACCTTCGACCCGGGTTCGATCTACCTGGTACAGAACGCCATGCAGCGGGTGATGCGCGAAGGCACCGGCCGCTCGGTATACAGCCAACTGCCAAGCTCGCTGACCTTGGCCGGCAAGACCGGCACCAGCAACGACTCGCGTGACAGCTGGTTCTCCGGCTTCAGCCAGGATCTGCTGGCGGTGGTCTGGCTGGGCCGCGACGACAACGGCAAGACCCCGTTCACCGGTGCCACCGGCGCGCTGCAGGTGTGGACCAGCTTCATGAAGAAGGCCGACCCGCTGCCGCTGGACATGCCGCAACCGGACAACGTGGTGCAGGCCTGGATCGACCCGTACAGTGGCCAGGGCTCCGACGGCAGCTGTCCGGGAGCGGTGCAGATGCCGTATATTCGCGGCAGTGAACCACCCGCTGGCGCCACCTGTGGTGGCGAGCAGAACCCGGCCGAATCGGTGATGGACTGGGTCAAGGGCTGGATGAATTGAGCGCGAGCTTTTGAAGAGGGTGTGAAGTGAACAAGTGGTGGATTCCTGCCTTGACCGCGGTGGCCGTACTGCACGGCTGTGCCAGTGTCCCGCGTGGCAACATTCCGGTGGTGGATTCGAGCACCCGGGTTTCCGACAACGAGCGGGTCATGGCCAAGCGCAACGCGGCCTACCCGACCAGCGGCGGCAGTAACCAGGCCCAGGCATTGCCGGAAGACTCCGGTGTTACCGTGATGATTCCGCAGGGCACTGGCGGCGCGCCGATCCAGTCGTTCCCGGCCGGTAGCAGCGCCGCACCGATCAGCACCGGCCCGATCACCCCGGGCCCGGTCAGCAGCGGGCCGATCAGCACCAACCCCAACCCGATCGCCGACGAGCCCTTCGACATTGCCTCGATGAGCAAGCCGGCGCCGGTCACCAGCGCGCCCACGGGTATTCCGCGCGCCAGTGGTGGCTTGTCTGCCGACGAGCAGCTCGACGGCCCAGTGCTGGCGCTGCTGACCACCGCCCAGCAACAACAGGGCAGCGGTGACTTCAACGGTGCCGCCTCCAGCCTGGAGCGGGCCCAGCGCATCGCCCCGCGTGAGCCGCAGGTGCTGTTCCGCCTGGCCCAGGTACGCCTGTCCCAGGGCGATGCGGCGCAGTCCGAGCAACTGGCCCGCCGCGCGCTGACCTACGCCAACGGGCGCCCCGACCTGCAGGCGCAACTGTGGAATACCATTGCCCAGGCCCGCGAGAAGCAGGGTGACAGTGCCGGCGCGGCCCTGGCGCGGCAGAAAGCGCGGGTCAACCTGTGATGGAGCAACGCATCCTCGATATCGCCGACCAGCTGCTGCTGATCGAGCAGGAACTCAAGGTCCAGGGCTGGTGGAGCGAGGCCGCGCCCAGCGCCGAGGCGCTGGCCAGCGTCGAGCCGTTCGCGGTGGACCGCCTGAGCTTCGAACAGTGGCTGCAATGGATCTTCCTGCCGCGCATGCGGGTGATCCTCGAGCATGGCCATCCACTGCCCAACGCCTCCGGCATCCTGGTGATGGCCGAGACGGTGTTCGTCGATCGTCCGGAACAAAGCCGCGAGCTACGGCGCTTGCTCGCAACTTTTGATCAATTGATCGGGCCTGGCGCCTGATTTCTACCGTTTTTCCTTTAAGGGCCGCAGATTGTGGCCCTTTTTTATGGAAATCTTATTGTTCCTGCTGCTGCTAACGGCATTAGTGGTGGTGAGAATTCATCTTGATGAAAAACTGGCAATAATTTCTCTTGACTTGTGAGCGCCGAATCACAAGAATCGAGCTTCCGCTGTAGAGGGACTGCCAGAAGCAGACCCGCTAAGCAGATCATGAGGCGCACACCCGCGCCGACTTGCTACACCCCGCAACGCGTTACCTCGCGCTGGGTGGGAAAGCCCGCAACACACCAGGGTATTCCCAATACTTGCTCAGTCAGTGCTGACGTTCGCTCATGCTCTGCTTGGCAGTAAACCTAATAAGACCCGCTCAGTGAGGGCGGTATTCTGGCGTTTTAGAGGTGAACAACGTGGAGCTCTTATCCGGCGCTGAAATGGTCGTCCGCTTTTTGCGCGACGAAGGCGTTAAGCACATCTACGGGTACCCTGGCGGTGCTCTCCTGCATGTTTACGATGCCTTGTTCAAAGAACCGGAAGTCCAGCACATCCTGGTTCGCCACGAACAGGCTGCCACCCATATGGCGGACGGATACGCCCGTGCCACCGGCAAGGCCGGCGTGGTACTGGTGACTTCCGGTCCAGGCGCGACCAATGCCATCACCGGCATTGCCACCGCTTACATGGATTCCATCCCGATGGTCATCCTGTCTGGCCAGGTGCCCAGCACCATGGTCGGCACCGATGCCTTCCAGGAAACCGACATGATCGGTATCTCGCGGCCGATCGTGAAGCACAGCTTCATGGTCAAGCATGCCTCGGAAATTCCTGAAGTCCTGAAAAAAGCCTTCTATCTGGCGCAATCCGGCCGTCCCGGTCCGGTGGTGGTCGACATTCCAAAAGATATGACCAACCCGGCCGAGAAATTCGAGTACATCTACCCGAAAAAGGTCAAACTGCGCTCGTACAGCCCGGCCCTGCGCGGCCACTCCGGGCAGATCCGCAAGGCAGCCGAAATGCTCCTGGCGGCCAAGCGCCCGATCGTCTACGCCGGTGGCGGGGTGATCCTCGGCGGTGGCTCCGAAGCCCTCACCGAAATCGCCAAGTCGCTGAACCTGCCGGTCACCAACACCCTCATGGGCCTCGGTGGCTTCCCGGGTACCGACCGCCAGTTCCTCGGCATGCTTGGCATGCACGGCAGCTATACCGCCAACATGGCCATGCACAACGCCGATGTGATCTTCGCCGTTGGCGCGCGCTTCGACGACCGCGTGGTCAATGGTCCGGCCAAGTTCTGCCCGAACGCCAAGATCATCCACATCGACATCGACCCTGCGTCGATTTCGAAGATGATCAAGGCCGATGTGCCGATCGTCGGCCCCGTCGAGAGCGTGCTCAGCGAAATGCTCGCCATCCTCAAGGAAATCGGCGAGCAGCCCGACAAGGCGGCGCTGGATGCCTGGTGGAAGCAGATCGACGAATGGCGCGGTGATGGCGAGCTGTTCCCCTACGACAAGGGCGACGGCAACATCATCAAGCCGCAACAGGTCATCGAGACCCTGTGCGAAGTGACCAAGGGCGATGCCTTTGTCACCTCCGACGTCGGCCAGCACCAGATGTTCGCGGCGCAGTACTACCGCTTCAACAAACCCAACCGCTGGATCAACTCCGGTGGCCTGGGCACCATGGGCTTCGGTTTCCCGGCGGCCATGGGCATCAAGCTCAACTTCCCCGACCAGGATGTGGCCTGCGTCACCGGTGAAGGCAGCATCCAGATGAACATCCAGGAGCTGTCCACCTGCATGCAGTACGGCCTGCCGGTGAAGATCGTTAACCTGAACAACGGCGTGTTGGGCATGGTCCGCCAGTGGCAGGACATGGCCTACAACGGTCGCCACTCGCACTCCTACGTCGAGTCGCTGCCGGACTTCGTCAAGCTGGCCGAGGCCTATGGCCATGTGGGGATCCGCATCACCAGCCTGAAGGACCTCAAGCCCAAGCTCGAGGAAGCCTTCGCGATGAAGGATCGCCTGGTGTTCATCGATATCGCGGTGGACCGCACCGAACACGTCTATCCGATGCAGATCAAGGACGGTTCGATGCGCGACATGTGGCTGAGCAAGACGGAGCGTACCTGATATGCGGCATATCATTTCCCTGCTGCTGGAAAACGAACCCGGTGCCTTGTCTCGCGTGGTCGGCCTGTTCTCCCAGCGCAACTACAACATTGAAAGCCTGACCGTGGCACCGACCGAAGACCCGACCCTGTCGCGTCTGACGCTGACCACCGTTGGCCATGACGAGGTGATCGAGCAGATCACCAAGAACCTGAACAAGCTGGTCGAAGTGGTCAAGCTTGTCGACCTGTCGGAAAGCGCTCACATCGAGCGTGAACTGATGTTGGTCAAGGTCAAGGCCACCGGTGCTCAGCGCGCCGAAATCAAGCGCACCACGGATATTTTCCGTGGCCAGATCGTCGATGTGACCGCCAGCGTGTACACCGTGCAACTGAGCGGCACCAGCGACAAACTGGACAGCTTCATTCAGGCCATCGGTACCGCATCGATTCTCGAAACCGTGCGCAGTGGAGTCACCGGCATTGCCCGTGGCGACAAAGTGCTCAGCATCTAACTTCAAAAATTAGCGATGGCTCCACTGGGGCCGAGATATAACAGGGGTGTTTCATGAAAGTTTTCTACGATAAAGACTGCGACCTTTCCATCATCCAGGGCAAGAAAGTCGCCATCATCGGCTACGGCTCCCAAGGTCACGCCCAGGCGTGCAACCTGAAGGACTCCGGTGTGGACGTCACCGTCGGTCTGCGTAAAGGTTCGGCCACCGTTGCCAAGGCAGAGGCCCATGGCCTGAAAGTCGCCGACGTCGCCAGCGCCGTCGCCGCCGCCGACCTGGTCATGATCCTGACCCCGGACGAATTCCAGGGCCAGCTGTACAAGAATGAAATCGAGCCGAACATCAAGAAAGGCGCCACCCTGGCCTTCTCCCACGGTTTCTCGATCCACTACAACCAGGTCGTGCCGCGCGCCGACCTCGACGTGATCATGATCGCGCCGAAGGCCCCGGGCCACACCGTACGTTCCGAGTTCGTCAAGGGTGGCGGTATCCCTGACCTGATCGCCATCTACCAGGACGCCTCGGGCAACGCCAAGAACGTCGCCCTGTCCTACGCCGCTGGCGTCGGTGGCGGCCGCACCGGCATCATCGAAACCACCTTCAAGGACGAGACTGAAACCGACCTGTTCGGCGAGCAGGCTGTTCTGTGCGGCGGTACCGTCGAGCTGGTCAAGGCCGGTTTCGAAACCCTGGTCGAGGCGGGCTACGCCCCAGAGATGGCCTACTTCGAGTGCTTGCACGAGCTGAAGCTGATCGTCGACCTCATGTACGAAGGCGGTATCGCCAACATGAACTACTCGATCTCCAACAACGCCGAGTACGGTGAGTACGTCACCGGCCCTGAAGTTATCAACGAAGAATCCCGCAAGGCCATGCGCAATGCTCTGAAGCGCATCCAGGACGGCGAGTACGCGAAGATGTTCATCAGCGAAGGCGCTACCAACTATCCTTCGATGACCGCCAAGCGTCGCAACAACGCCGCCCACGGCATCGAGATCATCGGCGAGCAACTGCGCTCGATGATGCCGTGGATCTCGGCCAACAAGATCGTCGACAAGACCAAGAACTGAGTCTTGCGTCGATAAATGAAAAACGCGGCTTCGGCCGCGTTTTTTCGTTTGCGCGGTCAGCTTCTGGTATAAAGCGACCAGTGGCTCGCTATCAGAACCGTTGTCCCGAGCCCATGTCGAACATATTCCACCCTGTTGCAAGGTACTTTTCATGAGCGAACGTCCCGAAGAGCCGAACAAGCCCTCCGACGCCGAAAGCCTGCTACCTGTCGATGAGCACGTTGAGGAAGGTCACGATGCCGAAGGGCGCAAGGTGCGTCACCGCGGTATCTATCTGCTGCCCAACCTGTTCACCACCGCGAACCTGTTCGCCGGCTTCTATTCCATCATCAGCTCGATGAGCGCGCAGAGCGCCCTGAGCGCCGGTGACCCGCGCGAGGCGAGCAAGTATTTCGCCTTCGCCGCCATCGCCATCTTCGTCGCCATGGTCCTCGATGGTCTCGATGGTCGCGTAGCACGCATGACCAACACGCAAAGCGCATTCGGCGCCGAGTACGACTCGCTGTCGGACATGGTCGCCTTCGGCGTGGCCCCGGCCTTGCTGGCCTTCGGCTGGGCGCTGGGTGACATGGGCAAGGTCGGCTGGATGGTCGCGTTCATCTATGTAGCTGGTGCGGCACTGCGCCTGGCGCGCTTCAACACCCAGGTCGGCACGGCCGACAAACGCTACTTCATCGGCTTGGCCAGCCCGGCCGCGGCCGGCGTGGTGGCCGGTACCGTGTGGGCTTTCAGCGACTACGGCATCCAGGGTTCGAAGCTGTCGTTCCTGGTGGCGTTGCTGGTCGCCGCCGCCGGCATGCTGATGGTCAGCAACATCAAGTACAACAGCTTCAAGGAGCTCGACCTCAAGGGGCGCGTGCCTTTCGTCGCGATCCTCGCGGTGGTGCTGGTGTTCGCCGTGGTGTTCAGCGATCCACCACGCATCCTGCTGCTGATCTTCCTGGCCTATGCTGCCTCGGGGCCGATCCAGTTCCTGTTGCGGGCGCGCCGTCGCAAATCCTGACAAGGATTTAATCGCGGAATAACCTGCCGGCTCCATAGTCTTACGTGTACATCAGTGACCCGTACTGTGGAGCCGCCATGCTCATCAAGCTTCCCCGATCGTCCGACTGCAAAGCATCGGAGATCACCCCCGAACATCTCTACCTCTCTCGTCGCACGTTGCTGGGCGCTGGCCTGGCGGGTATCGCCCTGGGCGGATTGCCACGCTTGAGCCTGGGGGCAGAGATGTCCCGCTACGCCGATGTCGAGGCAGGGAGCGCCCCAGGCTGGTTCGGCGACAAGCTGGCCAGTGCCCGCTGGCAGGCGGTAACGGTCAGCGGCGAGGCGATCACGCCATTCAAGGATGCCACCCACTACAACAACTTCTATGAGTTCGGGCCTGACAAGGGCGACCCGGCGGCCAATGCCGGCAGCCTCAAGACCGAGCCGTGGAGTCTGGTGGTCGATGGTGAAGTGGCCAAGCCCGGTCGCTATGCACTGGAAGATTTCATCAAGCCTTATCAGCTCGAGGAGCGCATCTACCGGCTGCGCTGCGTCGAAGCCTGGTCGATGGTCATCCCGTGGTTGGGGTTTCCGTTGGCCGAGGTGCTCAAGCAGGTGGAGCCGACTTCGAAGGCGCGCTATATCCGCTTCGAAACCCTGCAGGATCCGCAGCATATGCCGGGTCAACGTTCCGGTTTCGCCCTGATCGACTGGCCCTATGTGGAAGGGCTGCGCCTGGATGAAGCGATGAATCCACTGGCGATCCTGGCGGTGGGCATGTATGGCCGTGAATTGGCCAACCAGAACGGCGCACCGCTAAGGTTGGTGGTGCCGTGGAAGTATGGCTTCAAGAGCATCAAGTCCATCGTGCGCATCAGCCTGGTGGCGGAACAGCCGCATACCACCTGGCAAGGGCTGGCGCCGGAGGAGTATGGCTTCTATGCCAACGTCAATCCGACGGTGGACCACCCCCGCTGGACCCA